>CAZBKU010000161.1:0-7435 GCA_964492585.1 uncultured Thermoplasmatales archaeon
GACCGACCAGACCCCCTCGAGGCGGTGGCCGAACCTCTTCATCGTCGGCCCCCACAAGACCGGGACCACCACCTGGTACGACCTCTTGGACGATCACCCCGAGGTCCACATGTCCCCGATGAAGGAGCCCGAGTTCCTCAACACGGATCACGACTACACCCACCGTCCGACCAAGAGCGAGGGGGCCTACCTGGACCTCT
Organism: uncultured Thermoplasmatales archaeon; assembly: GCA_964492585.1. Taxonomy (GTDB): domain Archaea; phylum Thermoplasmatota; class SW-10-69-26; order SW-10-69-26; family SW-10-69-26; genus CAYXGD01. The sequence continues at coordinate 201 of CAZBKU010000161.1, forward strand.
GGTCCAACGTCCAGGGCGAAACCTACCTTGGTGAGGCTACACCCTGGTACTTCTACAGCCAAGCCGCTGCCGAAGCCATCCGGGAGCAAAGCCCCGATCCCCGCGTCCTGATCACGCTGCGCGACCCGGTCGAACGTATCTACTCGCTCCACAGCCAACGCCTCCACGCCGGGACCGAGACGATCGAGAGCTTCGAGGAAGCCCTGGCGGCCGAACCCGACCGGAAACAAGGCAAGCGTCTGCCCGAGCGACGGAACCCGGTCCTGGGCTGCTTCTACCGGGAGATCGCAGCCTACACGCCCCACGTCCAACGGTACATGGATCTGTTCGACGACCACGAGCTCATGATCTTGCGGTTCGAGGACGTGATCTCCGACCAAGAGGCCACGTTCCGGGAGCTGTGCGGCTGGCTGGGGATCGACCCCGACGTCGGGTTCCAGGAGACCAAGAGCAACCCCAACAGCGCGGTCCGCAGCCCGTGGTTCCGTCGGATCGTCCGGGAACCCCCGGCCCCCGTGCTCAAGGTCACCCAGCTCTTCCCCGAGGGGTGGCGGCGCAGGTTACGCCAAGGCCTCCACAGCCTCAACGCCAGGGAGGTCGAGCGACCACCGATGGACCCCGAGCTCCGGGCCCAGGTCGTCGAAGAGCTCCTACCGGACATCCAAGCCCTCGAGGAGCTCCTAGGCTGGGACCTGTCCGACTGGAAAAGCCGCGAGGTGCCGGCCCGATGACCGATCCCCGCATGCCCAACCTGTTCATCGCCGGTGCCATGAAGTCCGGGACGACCTCGATGTACCACTGGCTCTCCCAGCACCCCGAGGTCCACATGTCCGACCCCAAGGAACCCAACCACTTCTGCACCGACCTCCACCACCACGAGGGGGCCCGGATCACCGACCAAGAGGCCTACCTCTCCCTGTTCGACGGGGGCCAGGATCGGCGGTACCGGGGGGAGGCCAGCGTGTGGTACCTCTTCTCCGAGGACGCGTGTCGACGGATCAAGGAAGAGACCGAGGACCCCCGTATCGTCATCATGCTCCGCAACCCCGTGGACATGGTGTACTCGATGCATAGCCAACTGGTGTTCATGGGCAACGAGCAGATCGAGCGGTTCGAGGAGGCCTGGCGTGCCCAGGACGCTCGTCGGGACGGCCAGCGCCTCCCGGAGAAGCTCAACCCGTTGGAAGGGCTCTTCTACGCGGATTACGGGAAGTACAGCCGGCACGTCGAACGGTACCTGGAGACCTACGGCAAGGAACAGCTCAAGATCCTGCTCTTCGACGACTTCATCGAGGACCAGCAGGGTACCTTCCAAGAGGTGCTCGGTTTCCTGGATCTAGACCCGGGCTTCGAGCCCGATCTGGAGAAGCGCAACCCCAACACGGCGGTGCGGAGCCCGTGGCTGCGGGACTTCGTCCGGGATCTCCCGTCCCCGATCAAGGCCGTGACCACCCGCTTGCCCGGTGGCTTGCGCTCGTTCCTGCAGGATCTGGTGGAGGATGCCAACACACGGGTTGAGGAGCGCCCACCGATGCCACCGGTGCTGCGGGAGGAGGTCAAGGACGAGTTCCGTGACGATGTCCACCGTCTCGGGGACCTCCTGGACCGCGACCTTGGCCACTGGGTCCAACCGGACCCGGCCGCCCGGGAGCCGGCATCGGCACCTGGCGTGAACCGAGGAACCTAAGCCGGGCAGCACGGTCACGGGTACGGTGCGCGTCCACGTCGTCTCCTTCGAGAACCCCGACACCCTGATGGGCGGGGTCGAGGTCCACGCGGTCCACCTGACCCGGGCCCTGATCCGGAACGGCGTCGAGGCCACCCTGGTGACCCGGCACCCGGACGAGGGGCAACCACCGGACACCCAGTGGGACGTGCCCGTCTCCTGGATCAAGGTACCCTTCTCCCGTGGTCCGTTGCCACCCTACCATCATCGTCGTCTCAGCCTGCCGGCCTTCCACCTTGGGGTGCGCCGGCGGGCCGAGGAGGCCGACCTGGTGCACGGTCAGGCCGAGGCCGGGATGGGTGCGCTTGGGAAACGGCCTGTCGTCACCACGGTCCACACCGATGTCCTTTCCGAGTACGAAACCGCCAAGAAACCGCTTCCGCAGGGCATCCCCCAACGCCTGCTGGTCGGTTGGGATCTCGTCCGCTGGAAGCGATGGGCTGGCCAGGTGGCTGGTAGCATCGCCGTCAGCCCCGTCGTCGCCGAGCGGATGGCCCAGGACCTGGGCTTCCAGGCGCCGACGGTCATCCCCAACGGTCTCCCTCCGTTCAAGGTCCACAAGCCCGCCGAGGCGAGGACCCAGCTGGCCCTCGCCGATGGGCCCTTGGTCGTCTACCTCGGCCGTCTGGCCGAGGTCAAGCGTGTCGATCGGTTGATCGAGGCCATCCCCCACCTGCCCGACGAGCTCCAGATCGTGATCGGGGGGAAAGGGGATCGACGCTCAAGCCTTGAGAGGCGAGCCCGCGACCTGGGCGTCGAGGACCGGGTCCGGTTCCTCGGTTTCGTCCGCGAGGACGCCAAGCTCCCGCTCTTCGCTGCCGCCGATGTGCTCGTGCTTCCCTCGGAGAACGAAGGCCAGCCGATCTCCCTGCTGGAGGCCCTGGGCCAAGGCACCCCGGTGGTCGTCAGCGAGCTTGGCTGGCTCCCTCCGGAGCTCCAAGCCCACGCCCAAGAGGCCCCGGTCGAGGCTGGTGCCGAGCGCCTTGCCCACGCCATCACCCAAGCCATGGCCCAGGGCCCGGTCCAGGACGCCCCGGTGCTCTCCTGGGACGAGGTGGCCCAGCGGACCATCGAGGTCTACGAGCAGGCCCTCGACGAAGCGTGACGTGGCCCCAAGGCGTACGGTCGGCTTGCTTCCAGGGCCCTGGAACAACGCTTAAGGACGTCGTCGCGCACTCGCCTTTCACCCCATGACCCGTAAACTCGTCGTCATCGGGCTCGACGGGGCCACGTTCGACCTCCTCGAGCCCATGATGGAGGCAGGTGACCTTCCGACCATCTCCAGGCTCATCGAGGACGGCGCAAGCGCCCGCCTCGAGAGCGTCCGGCCACCGATCTCCTGCCCGGCATGGTTCTGTTACGGTACCGGGAAGGAACCCGGCAAGCTGGGCATCTACGGGTGGCGGAACTTCGACCCTCAGACCTGTACCGACCGGTTCAACGACTACAAGGCCCTCGAGGAGCCCGAGATCTGGGACCACCTGGGCAAGGCAGGGTACACCTCTGCGGTCATCAACATCCCCACCCACTTCCCGCCCAAGGCCATCGACGGGTACATGGTCTCAGGCATGCAGGCCGAGGAACACCAGGCCTACACCCACCCGGCCGAGCTCAAGGACGAGATCAAACAGCGGTTCGGTTACCAGGTCGCCCCGGACCACAAGATGCTCTGGGACTACGACCTGGGCTACGAGGAGGCCCTCGAGCTCTTCCCCAAGCGCCTGGAGGTGGCCCGGTACCTCTTGCCCAAGGTCGACGTCCTGCACGTCACCATCTTCCACATCGACGAGATCCAGCACAACGCCTGGGGCACACCAGAGCTCGAGGACGCCTGGCGGAGGATCGACGATCTCCTGGACGGTTTCCTGGACGAGCTCCCCGACGGGACCGACGTGCTCCTGATGAGCGATCATGGCTTCGCCTCACGGCCGCTCAAGCTCCGCCTCAACACGTGGCTGGAGGAGGAAGGTTACCTCACCACCACCGCCAACCCCACCGGTGAAGCCTTGCGTCGGGTCGGGATCAGCCGGGAGCGCCTGGAGCGGGCGCTCAAGGCGACCAAGACGCTGGATCTGGTCAAGCGCCTGGTCCCAGACAGCATGCAACAGGTCGTCAAGGAGGCCGACGGGGCCACCTCCAACCAGCGCCGCCTGGGGGAGGTGGACTGGGACGAGACCGTGGCCTTCGCGTCCACCAACTTCACGATCCACGTCCTCGACGCGGGCAAGATCGACGAGATCATCGAGCAGCTCCGCGCGCTGGAGAGCCCAGCGGGCGACCCGTTCTTCGAGGAGGTGCTCCGCGCCGATGACGTCCTCCACGGCCACCGGCTCGAACAGGCCCCCGACATCCTGCTGCTCCCGGCCGACGGCCATGGCTGCGAGGATCCTATCGGCAAACCCCTCTGGGAGCACCGAGGACCCGGGACCGCCGGCCATGCCATGGACGGCATCCTCGTCGCCCACGGCCCGAGCTTCAAGCAAGGGATCACCTTGGACGGGGCCCGCTTGGTCGACCTGGCACCCACCATCCTCCACCGGTTCGGCCTGCCGGTCCCGGAGGACATGGACGGCCAGGTGCTCGACATCCTGGTCGAGGACCGTCAGATCGAGTTCACCAAGGAGGCGACCGTCGCCGGTGCGTTCAGCGAGCAAGAGCTCGAGAAGGTCGAGGAACGTCTCCGCGGCCTCGGGTACCTGGAGTAGAGATCACCATGGCAGAGCTCGTCTTCCTCGGTCTCGACGGTGCCACCTGGGACGTCATCGATCCGCTGATCGAGGACGGGCGGTTGCCGACCCTCGAACGGTTGACCGACCAGGGTACACGCGGCACGCTTTCCTCCACGGACCCACCGGTCACCTACCCGGCCTGGCGGGTGCTCTCCAGCGGCAAGAACCCTGGCAAGCTCGGCGTCTACGGCTGGAACCGGCCGGACTTCGACGACCAGCGGTTCGTCTACGCCAGCAGCACCGACTACCGGACCCGCGACGTCTGGGACTACCTCAACGCCGCCGGGCTGACCACGGCCGTGGTCAACCAACCCGGCACCTACCCGCCCTTCGAGGTCGATGGCGTCTTCATCAGCGGCCCCGAGAGCCAGGGTGAGGACATCGTCAGGCCCCGGACCCGACGGGACCTGTTGGACCGCTACATCCCGCATACCCACGGCCTGGCCAACCGGGTGGCCAAGCAAGAGCTGCCCAGGGCTTTGGAGGTCATCGAGACCAACATGCAGGTGGCCACCGAGCTGGGCGAGGAGGTCGACGTCCTCCACCACGTCGTCTTCCTCACCGACACCGTCCAGCACCACCTCTGGGATCAACCCGAGGCCCTGGCCGAGACCTGGGAGACCGTCGACCGGGGCCTTGGCGAGATGCTCGACGAGCTCGAGCCTGAGACCGTGGTCCTGGCCAGCGACCACGGGTTCCAGGGCCTCGACCTCAAGGTCAACGTCAACGCGCTGCTCGCCGAGGCCGGCCTGGCCAGCCTCTCGATGCCCTCCGGGGCAGGCCTGCTGGACAGCCTCGGCATCAACCGGGCCAACGCTTTGAAGATCGCCGGGAAGCTCGGGATCACCGAGCAGACCTTGGCCAAGCTGCCAAGCGTGCTCAAGGATCGCGTCCCCGAACAAGGAGGCAAGCTCCAGACCCGCCGGGCCGCCGGGGTCGACTGGACGGCCACCGTGGCCCTCACCGGCGACGGCCGCGGTGTCCACCTGGCTGATCCCACCCGGATCGACGAGGCCCGGGAGGTCCTCGAGACGGCCACCGACGACGACGGTCAGGCCCTGTTCACCGCCGTCCAGCCAGCCGACGAGGTCTGGCACGGGCCCTACCTCGACCGGGCCCCTGACCTGCTCATCACGCCCCGTCACGGCGTCGAACCGGGCGGCAGCATCGGCGACGGGATCCTCCAGACGCCGGTCCCGGGCGAGGGCTGGATCGCCCACCACCACCCGGAGGGGATGCTGTTGGCCTGGGGCGACGGCGTCCGGCACGGCACGCTACAGGGCGCTCGGATCGAGGATATCATGCCCACGCTGTTGGCCAGCGTCGAGGCGCCGATCCCGACCGACGTCGACGGCCGGGTGCTCGACCTGTTCACCAGCAAGCCGAAGATCGAGGACCGTGCGCCCTTGGAGGTCGGCCAAGCCGAGGCGCTCAGCGAGGAGGATATGGCCAAGGTCGAGGACCGCCTCAAGGGCCTGGGGTACCTGGACTGATGATGCCTACACACCACCGAGCCACCTGCGGGGCCCAGCGATGATGGACAAGCCGTGGCCCAACCTGTTCATCCCGGGGGCCCCCAAGTGCGGGACCACCTCCCTGCACCGCTACCTGGATCAGCATCCCCAGGTGCACATGTCCGACCCCAAGGAGCCCCACTTCTTCGACTTCACCTGGGAGGAGCTCCACGACGACGCCGAGGCCTTCGCTCAGGCCACCGGGGAGTACCTGGCCCTGTTCGAACCGGGAGCCCGGGCCGACATCCGCGGAGAGTCCACGCCCGGGTACCTGCACAAGCCAGAGGTCGCCGACCGGATCGCCCAGACGGTCCCCGACGCACGGTTCATCGTGGCCGCCCGCGACCCGATCGAGCGGGCCCACTCGGACTGGTGGATGCTGGTTCGCATGGACAAGGAGGACCGCTCTTTCGACGAGGTCATGCAAGCCGAGATCCAGGCGACCGACCCGGGGGGGCGTTACCACATCCGCCGGGGCCTCTACCACGAGCACGTGGCCCGCTACGTGGACACGTTCGGGGAGGACAACGTCCACGTCATGCTCATGGAGCACCTCAAGGACGACGCCCTGGGCGTGCTCCAAGAGATCGCTGGGTTCCTTGACATCGACCCGGGGCCGATGGACCAGGTCGACCACGAGACCGTGCACAACCCCGGCGGGCAACCCAAGAACGTCTTGGCTGGATGGCTGCTCACCGACGAGCGCGTCCACAAGGCCGCCCGGGCGGTGCTGCCCAAGAGCCTGCGGGTCTACCTCGGAGATCACGTCCTGGTCGAGGATCAACAGCGCCCGGCCCCCGAGCCCGAGACCATCCAGGCCTTGGTCGAGGTGTTCGAACCGTCGGTGGCCGAGCTTGAGAAGATGCTCGGCCGGGAGCTCCCGGAGCTTCGACGGTCCTGGGAGGCGTGACCCGTCACCGCTCACGGTGGACGATGAAGTCGGCCAGGCTCTCCAGCTTCTCTCGTCCTTGGCTGGGATCCAGGGTGCCCAGGGCCTCCCGGGCCTCCAGGACGGCTTGTTCGGCGATCTTGCGGGCCTGGGTGGCGCCGTCCTCGCCCAGGGCCTCAGCCAGGTTCGGTGCGCCGACCCGGGCGTCGATCCCGGTCGGTTTGCCGACCTCGCCCCCCTCGCCGGAGAGATCCAGGGCGTCGTCGACGGCCAGCAGCGCCACCCCGACCTGGATGCCGAAGCGCTTGAGGCCCTCGACCTGCTCGTCGGACCCCTCGGCCAACACACCACCGATGGCGCACGCCGCGCCCATCACG
>CAZBKU010000162.1:0-7401 GCA_964492585.1 uncultured Thermoplasmatales archaeon
GGCCACGCGGTGTGGTGACCACACCGGCCGTCGGTCTTGGCGGGGAACTTGCACCGTGAGCCCCGGCTGGTGATCGCCGTGCACCTGGGCCGATCATCCTGGGTTCCACCAGCATCGTCGGGGTCGGGTGGGGACGGTGCGCGGATCCGGATGCGGCCCGGCCGGTACTCGACCTCGACGCCGGGTGCCGTGGCCCACAGGGTCGGGGTGTTGTCAGCCAACCGTTCGAGAGTCCCAGCGTCCTCGAGCCCGGAGAGTGTCTTGTGGACCGTGGCGATGTCCGCCCGGAGGTCGTTGGCCACCGCCCGGGCCGTCCGGGCACCCTGGGAGAGGACCAGGGAGATGCGGTCCTGCAGCGGGAGCACGCTCACGCGCTCACCGATCCTGGGGAGGAGGATGGTTGTCGGGAACCCAACACGAGGAGCCCTGATCGGACGCACAGGTCAGCCAGCGCCCGGGCGTGGCGGGGTCGGTTCGGTCGTCGATCCAACATCGGGGAACATCGCCTGCCGGGACGCATCGACACCGTGCCCTCCCGGGGACCTATAAACCGTATCGTTGCCTGCCGGGATCACGTTGGTCGGTTACCTGGAACGAGGCTCCACCGGGGACGGGTTCTAAACGCCCCGTGGCGCTCTGACCTTCCCATCAAGGCAGGCGGTCACGGGGAAGATGGTGGGCAGACTTGCACGGAGGGCAACCCGCCGACCTTCACCTTCTGAGTGGGGTTCATGGGCACGCAGCCTTCGCCTGGCGGATCGGATGTTGGCGAGGTGAACCCGTCGTCGCCGGGGTCTTCGGGGTCCCAAACCTGGGTGTTCTCGGACTCTGGACAGGGGTGGATCGTCCTCGCGGGCTCTGCCCTGGTTGGGGACGCGATCGTCAGGGGTGTCTTCTCGGAGGGACACGGGAGGTTGATCCAGGAACCTTCCGCGAGGCTACCGATCTCCGTGATATTGGCGATCCCGTAGTAGAGTGTGAGGGGACGCGTCTGGTCGGCGCCGTAGACCGTGTCGATCGTCACCCGGTGGAAATAGGTGTCGTTCGTGGGGACGTAGACGAGGGTGTCATCCCAGGAGAACCGGGGATCGTGCGACCGCTCGTCCTGGACGGTGAGCACCACACCGGTCGAGACGGTGACCGTCAGCGATACGACGATGATGACGCTGATGATCTCGGCGGTCCCTGCGTCAGGGCCATACATGCAGTGCATCTCTCTTCATTACTAGTGTAAAAAGATACGAGTTAGGTGAAGCGCTGGCGTCGAGCCAGTGGTGTCGCACCGGTTGGACCCGTGAGGGTGGGTACGCGAGCCTGGGTGCAACCTCAAGGTTGCAGGGCTTTGGTGCCTTTGCTCGCATATAAGGACGTCTCCCTGGGTCCCCTCCTGGGCACGAGACCGTGATCGCGTGGGAAGGTCCAAGACCAGTTTATTTTTATACAAGTTGAGTGGGGTGAAACTCTTCCTGAGTAAGCAGGTGATTGAGATGAATGACGACAAGCTCGGTGGACAGCGGCGCCTGGTACGTGCAGGTCTGCTGGCCCTCCTGATGATCATCCTGTCCGTGGGCCCGCCCACGGCCTACAGCCAAGCCAACGACAGCGCGTCCCAGGCCACTGAGCATATCGTCGGGTTCGACCGGGTTCCGCCAGGCCTTACAGCAGGCACCACGCTCGGCGACGCTCCGGTGACCGAGGTCAACCCCGGGTTGGGGTTCGCGGTCCTCGAGGTGCCGGCCGGCGACAAGGCCCTCGAACGCCTCCAGCAGAGAAGCGATGTCCGGTTCATCGAACCCAATCACCGTTTCGATGGCCTGGGCCTCCCGGACGATGCCTTCCTCTCCTACCAGTGGGCTCTGCCGGCAACGGGCACGTTCGACGCCTGGTCGCACACCCAGGGAAGCAGCTCGGTCAGCCACTGCCTGGTCGACTCCGGGCTTCGCGATACCCACGAGGAGTTCCCGGACGACCGCATCGTGGCCGGTACCGACATCGTCAACGGGGACTCGGACCCGTGGGATGATCACGGGCACGGGACACGCATGGCCGGCGTCGCTCTTGCGACCAGGGACAACGGCCATGGGATCGCAGGCGTCACACAGGCCGGGATCATGATCGCCAAGGTGATCTCCTCGGCCGGCTACGCGACCGCCTCGGATCTCGCCAACGGGATCCAGTGGTGCGCCGACAACGGCGCCGACGTGACCAGCATGAGCCTTGGAGGACCGGACAGCCGCACCGTCGAGCGAGCGATCGAGTACGCCGACGGCCAGGGTGTCCTGATGACCGCCTCAGCCGGCAACGACGGCTGCTCTGACTGTGTCCGGTACCCGGCAGCCTACTCCGAGGTCATCGCCGTGGCCGCGACCGACGAGAACGACCGTGTCGCAAGGTTCTCCTCCCAGGGCCCCGAGGTCGAACTCTCGGCCCCGGGGGTCGATATCCTTACGACGTCCGCCAGCTGGGATAGCGGGTACTCGTGGAGTTCGGGCACGAGCCCGGCAGCCGCGCAGGTCGCCGCCGTGGCAACCCTGGCCATGAGTCAGGCACCCGGCCTCAACGCCGACGAGGTCCGCACCCACCTCCAGCAGACCGCCGAGGACCTGGGGCCCAGCGGCCGAGACGCGGCCACCGGGTACGGCCTCGTCCGCGCCGACCGGCTTCTCGACACGCTTGCCCCGGCTGCGCCGGCGAACCTCGACGTGTCCACCGACGGCACGCCCGGCATCCTGGAGCTCTCGTGGACGACGCCCGACGACCCTGGAGCCGGCTCGATCGACGGCTACGAGATCCACCGTCGTGCGGTCGACCCGGACGGTACCATCAGAAGCGATGACGGGTCCGCCGAGGGCACCCTCCCCTTCGACGGTAGCAGCGACACCGCGGTGAAGGTCCTGCACGTCACCGACCCCATGGCCTTCGAGGATGGATCCGCGACGCTGTGGATCCGGGCCAGCGCCTCGGACTGCTCTGCTTTCGCCGGCAGCTACAGGGTGGTGGTGAACGACCAGACCGCGACCCCCGCCAAGAACGCCTGCAAGGCCTGGGGATCCGAGGCCGCCTGGGCCGGGTTCGAGATCTCGTCGGTCTGGCTCGAGTCCGGCGAGAACCGGTTCGACCTGCAGCGCTACGCCTCGCCGACGGGTACCCGGTCGCTGTTGCTGGCGGTCGACGAGGAGACGACCGCCGGCTCCTCCCTCTCGGCCAACGACGTCACCCTCGACGGCGAGCCCCTGTGGGCGCTGGGATCCTCCGGCCAGCCGCCGGCCATCGACGAACACGTCACCACCACGGGCACCAGCACGAGCTACACCGACAGCGGCCTGGACGAGGGCGCCACCTACACGTACCGCATCCAGGCCAGCTCCACGACGGGCACCGGGCCGAGGACCTCCCAGGCCAGCGCCGTGACGGGCCCGTTCCTGCCCGGCGCGCTAGGGGCCCTGTCGGCCCAACCCGGGAGCAGCCTGGGGACCGTCGACCTGGCCTGGCAGGCCCCGGCCGACGACGGGGGCGTGGACATCCTCGAGTACCGCGTCTATCAGGGTCCGTCCCCGGACGCCCTGGTCCACGTCGCCACCGTCGACGGCTCGCAAACGAGCTACACCGATGATGGCCTGGCGACCCTGACGCCGACGGCCTACCACTACGCGGTGACCGCCGTGAACCGCGTCGGCGAGGGACCGGCCTCCGACACGGTCTGCACGACCGCGGCCCCCTACGACAGCTTGGAGCAGATCGCCTCGGCGTGCGACCTGTAAGGGCCTGGGAGACCTCCGGGGTGCACCGCCATGGGTGCATCCCGGCGGAGCCCTTAGCTCTGCGACGCAATTGACCCTGCCCCGCCCACCTCCCGCCTTGACCCTTCCGCCGGGTGGGCGGGGGCCGCCTTCTCCCCGTTCGCCGTCCGGTTGTTCCGCTCAGGGAGGGTTTCCCGTCGACCGTTGCTTATCCTACCGCGGGCCCCGTGTGGATCGTCCCGGGGCGGATCGAGCCTGCCTGGATAGCGGGCCTGCGGGGCCCGATCCAGCCACAAGAAATGAAACACTAGTGTAGGTATTGTTAACATGGTCCTCTCTCCTGGATCTCCATGCGTCGCATCGTGGTGATCGCCGTCGGCGAGGTTGAGGACGACGACGACCTCGCGGCGCTCCAGACGGAGATCGGGGACGTGGTCGGTGTGGACGCAGTGGCCCTGATCCCGGGACAGATCGGCCGGGTCGAGCTGCCGGATAACCATACCCACTGAGCGATCGAAGGGATCCGGGCTCCCTGTTGCCCCTCGACCCCACGAGCTACCGATCGACAGTGTGGAAGATAGAAGGGCTCTGAGGGGACTGGGAGCCCCGTCTCCCGATGTCGTCTGTGGGGGTTCGACGGTCTCCATCGCCCGAGGTTCGACCCTTCAACGCCACAGCGACCCAGGACAAGGGCTGGTGGATGAGCTTCGGTATGGGGGGGATCGAACGGGGTGGGTGTGCCGGAAAAAGGAGCTAGAGGACCTTTAGCATGCTCATCCGGTGCCCTTGAACGTCTCCGGCCCGGACCCCAAGGGCCTTGGTGGTTGAGATTGATATACCACTAGGGTGACAGTCTGTTTGTTACCCCCAACTAGTGACGCACGGTCGGTTAACTAAATACGGACTAGTGGGATAGCCTATGCAAGTGGACCAAGAAGCAGCCGACGTCGAGCCCGAATCCGCGCTGGACCACCCCAGGCGCAAGCTGATCTACGATCTCGTGCAGCGACAGCCTGGTCTGAACTGGAACCAGATGCAACGAGCCACCGGGCTGTCCGTCGGCGCCGTCCTGTTCCACTTGGAGAAGCTTGAGGGGGCAGGCGCCATCCTGCGGCGGGAGAGCACAAGCGAGAACGAGGTTCTCTTCTTCACCCAGGACAACGTGGATCTGTGGCGGGATCCGAGCACGCGCGTCCTCTTCGGGAACGATTCCACGCGGAAGGTCGCACGGGCCCTCGCAGAGGACCCTGGGTGCTCGATCCAGGATATCGCTGACGAGGTCGGCATCCACTACGTCACCGTCCGCTACCACCTGAACAAGCTCAAGGAGTACAAGCTCCTGATCGAGGAGACGGAGGGCCGCAGCAAGCGGTATCACCCGGTCGACCGGATGACGGAATGGCTCGAGCGGTTCGGGGACGAGATCGCTTCTGGCGAGCCCATGGGCGAATGAGGGCCGCTATCCGCCGATCCTGCGGTCTACGGGGCCCAACGGCCCAGGGTACTAGTGGGAAAATATATAACCTCTCCCCAACACACCGGTTCTAGGGTTCCCGGGATGTCGCCCAGCGCCCCCATGGGCGCGCTGGCTCACCTTCTCGTCTGCGGCGCGCGTTCGGCAACACGCCCCCGGGAACCTCCCACATGGCCATGAGCTGCAGCCCGGTCCAGAGAGTTGGCTGCTTTGTCCCCGTGGTGACCAGGCACCCGCCGAGCTCGCAAGGACTGGTCCGGTGCCATCCACCCCTATCCCTCTTCCTCTGCCCTCTCGATGATCAAGCGACCGTTGTCGGCATCGATCGTGATCGACAGCTTATCTCTGTGCCCGAAAGGGAAGGCGCTATCGCTGGCTACTCGTTGGCTGACGTAGATGATGGTTCGTGACGTCTCGGCCTCGAACAGCCGCCCGTCGCCCTTGAGGGCCATCGGCGGCCCAACGGGCATCGGTTCCTTGATGCAGATTGAACCACTGGATGGTACCACAAACTGGTACTATAAGGAAGCGGGAGGGACCTCAGGGAGGATCTCTGCGGGCCTTGGGGGTCCTATTCCTCCCTGTCGGACGCCTCGACGATCAGCCGACCTGTCTCCGGCTCGATCCTAAGGTGTAGTGGCTGGCCATCCTCGAAGGGGAACGCGCTGTCGTTGACGAGCTTCTGGCTCACGTAGATGTAGGCGCGGGACGCCTCGGGCTCGTGGAACTTGCCATCACCCTCGAGGACCATCGAGCCCCAAGCCACCGATTTTCTCTTCAGATGGATGGAACCAAGGGATGGTAGCTAAAAATGGTACCAGAAAATGGATTAAACTCAGATGGCTTGTGAGGCCATGAACCAACCACCAGGGGGCCCGGGTGAGACCCGGTCACGTCGCACCCGTGCCAGGCGTCACCCCGCAGCCGGGTTCGTTGTGACAGCGCTCGTGGCCGTGATGTTGTCAACACCGTCGGCCGTGGGGGCCTCGCTTGAGAGGATCGGAGGCCCACCGGTTTGCGTCGGGATAAGCCTCTCCCCACCGGACGTCGCCGTCGGCCGATGTACCACGGCCCTCGGGCTCAACGACGAGGGCGGGGCACCCTCCAGCGTCTCGGCCACGATGGGCAGCGATGGGGTGGAGATCACCTGGGCTCCCCCGGCCGATGCCTCGGGCATCGAGGGGTACCGGGTCTACCGGGGTTACAGCCCTGTCACCCTGGCGCCGATCCTCGTCGTCGGGCCCGACACCACGCAGGCGGTCGACCAGGGGCCCCAGGCGGGCCAGCCCGGTCTGTGGTACGCCGTCGAGACCATCCAGACATCCGGCGAGGGGGGCTCTTCCCGTGCGGTTCTCGCAACGCCCAGCTGATCGCCCCGATGGCGGGGCCACAACCGGCGTCATGCTGGCCGGAGCCCTCCTGTGCTTGCTCGGCCTGGCCGGGGGCTCGATCGCAGCCCCATCGACGGCTGATGGCCCCGGCCACGTGGAAGCCGTCGGCCCGCTGGACCTGACCGGCGGGTTCCAGGGCGAGGCCGAGGCCTGGAGCTTCAGCCTGCAAGCACCCGACGGTCCCGCCGGCCACGGGATCGAGGCCGGCCGAGTCCACGCGGAGACCTCCTGGAGCCAGGGGTGGCTGGCCGACCAGGGTGGCACGGTCCAGTTCATCCAGACAGACAGCGGCACGACCACCTGGTCAGCCACCAACGCCTCCCTGCACCTGGCCCCGTGGCAGGAGACGCCCGAGGTCGTCGGCATCGCCAAGGACGGCGCACGCCTCGAGGTCGGCTCGATCGGCGACAGTGAGATCCAGGTCGTCGAGGAGCCCGTCGTCGTGGCAGCCGGCTGGAACGGGGAGGGCCAAGCGTCGGGGACCGGGCAGGCCACCTGGCCGGGCTTCTGGCATCAACCCGAGGGGCCCCACCTCCACCACAGCGGCATCGACGACCTCAACGCCAGCGGTGAGATGCGTCTCTTCGTCAACAACGTGACCCTGACGGCCTCGAGCCCCGACACCACGCGGGAGATGTGGACGGGCCTCTGGATCAACCAGACGGGGGAGGGACCGGGCCCGGGCGTGGGAACCAACCACGCCCGGATCACCGTGCTCACCCTCGACGAGGCTAGCGTGAGCCTCCAGGCCCCAGGCTCCGTGGAGCTCTACACGCCACGCCAGGAGGGGACCAAG
>CAZBKU010000163.1:0-7296 GCA_964492585.1 uncultured Thermoplasmatales archaeon
GCTTCATGATGCACATGTCCAGCTCGCCGCCGTCGGCGGAGAGGTTGAGGGTCAACGCCTCGGTCCCCTCGGGGACAGAGAACGTCTCCGATACCCCCTCACCGGTGAGCTGGCTGGTCGGAGAGACCGTTCCGGTGCGGTTCTCCTCTTGCCACTCGGTGCCATCTTCCTCGTCGTCACCGAAGCCGTCGTCGGAGGTATCGTTGCCGTCCGACGCGTCGTTGGAGTCGTTACCGGTGTCGTCGCTCTCGTTGGTCTCGTTCCCAGGCTCGTCCTCGCCGCCGCCGTCGTCGCCGAACCCGATACAGCCCGTCAGGGCGGGGGCGGCGACAAGCATCGCGGCGAGAAGCCACGGTAGCGTGCGCATTGGTTCATCACACCTCTTGCTTCGACTGGATCTATCGTCGTGAACGTGTCAGAGGAACCGGGTGTCGTTCCCGCTCTCGTTCCCGGCGGTCTCGTTGCCGCTCGGGCTCTCGAGGTTCGCCGGGAGCAGTTGGCCGATCACAAGCTCGTAGTCGACGCTGGACAGCACACCGCTGTGGCTGAGAGCCACGGTCCACTCCCCGCCGGCAGGCTGGGTGGTGTTCCAGGTGAAGTTGCCCCCCTCGGTGGTGGCCTCTTCCGTGCACGCCTCGGCGCCGGGCTCCATGATGCAGACATCCAGCTCGCCGTCGGCGCTGAGGTTGAGGGCAAGCTCAAGGGTACCGTTCTCGACCTCGAAGGCCTCCTCCTCGCTACCGGTGAGCAGGATGGGAGCCGTGCTGGAGACGGTCCCGCTCCGGTTGTCGTAGCTCCAGGAGGCCGACGCGTTGCCGGACCCGTTGCCAGAGAGGTTCCCGGACGCGTTGCCGGACCCGTTGCCAGAGAGGTTCCCGGACGCGTTGCCGGACCCATCGCCAGAGAAGTTCCCGGACGTGTTGCCGGAGAAGTTCCCGGTGTCGTTGTCCTCGGATGTGTTGGTCGGTCCGGCATCCTCCCCCTCTTGGCCCCCGACACAACCGCTGAGGACGGGGGCGGTCAGAAGCGTGAGGCCTAGGACCGCGACGATGGGACGCATGACACCATGGCGTCCGGCGATGCCACCTAAAGGGTTCTCGTACGCCAGTCGAAGGAACCCTCCAGGGGGCCCGGGTGCCCCGAGACCCCCTGGATCGGCCGGCCAGGCCGGTCAGCGTCCTCGCCGGCGGCCAAGCAAAGCGACCACCGCAAGGGCCGCCACGATGGCTGCGATGCCGGGGAAGGGCATGCCGCGTTCCTCCTCGCGGTCCGGTCGCTCGTCCTCCCCGGCCGTCGGCCCGGCACCCGGCGCCTGGCCCGGCGCTGCCGGGTCATCACTCTGGTCTGGCACGTCCTCGGCGGCCTGCTCGAGCACGTCGACAAGCAAGACCGGGTTCAACTGTCCACCCCGGTCGCTGGAGAGCTGGAGATCCACCGACGCCTCGCCCTCGGTCTCGGGCGTGAGCTCGACCTCCAGGATCTGCTCCTGCTCGGGGTCGAGGGTGACGCTAGCGGCCCCCCGCACGTCGGCTCGGACGGGACCGGTGGCCGAGGTGGCCAACCGGACGGTGTCCCGGAGGCTGCCGTCGTTGCGCACCGACACCCGGACGACACCGGTCTCGTCGGTGCTCATCCGCACGTTCAGCGGGTCCAGGTCCGCCCAGATCGCTGCGTCCTCACCTTGACCCTCGGTGGCTGGATCGATGGTGACGGGTAGGTCCACCTGGCTGCTGGCACCCCGGTCGCCGGTGACCAGGAGGGCAGCCTCACCTTCACCGGGCCCGGTGGGTGTCAGCCGCAAGGCCAGGTTCCCGGTCTCGCCGGGGTCGAGGTCCAGGCTGGCCTCCCCGTTGGTGTCGATCTGGAACGGGCCCTCGCGTTGGACGGTCAGGTGGAACGTGTCGGCCTCATCGTCCTGGTTCGTGACGGTCACCTCGATCACGCGCTGCTCGTCTTCCTGGATGGCGACGTGGTCTGGATCGGCCTGGACGGTCACCCCAGACGAGCCGTCGTCGCCGTCCTCGTCGGTCTCCTCGCTCCCGTCGTCGGAGCCGTCGGTCTCGTCCTCGCCATCGTCGCCGAGCAGGTCGCCGGTCCCCAGGTCCTCGCCGGGCAGGTCGGACGTGTTGTCGCCATCGGCGGGGAGGTCCTGGGTGCCGCCGGGGAGGGTGGGCTGCGGGATCTGGCTGGGATCCTTGGGCAGGTAGACACGGAGCAGCGTCGGATGCTCCAGGCGCTCCTCGACCAGGCCCTGGGGATCGGTGACGTCGCCGATGGCCTCGGTCGCGTTGGCGAGGTGCCCCACGGCCTCGTCGACTTGGGCGCGCGTGGCGTTCAGCTGGGTCCGGGCGTCCTGCAGCAGGGAGGCGTCGTCCTCGCCGGTGTCCTCCTCGTCGCTTGCCAGGAGGGCGTTCAAGCTCGCGTTGAGGGTCTGGCCGTCCTGGCTGGCAGCCTCCAGCAGGACCTGGGCCTTGTCCACGTGGGCCTGAGCGAACGGTCCCACGGGGCTGCGGTTCAACCACGCCTGGGTCCAGGTCAGCCGTTCCTCGCTCTGGGAGGTGTACCCGATGGCATCGTCCACCAAGCCACGCATCTGGTCGCTGGTCTCGGGGGTCGCACCGGTGTCGGTGAGGTTCGCCAGGGCAACCAGGTGCTCGTGGAGCGTACCGTAGGACGGTTGCGTGGATCCGTCGTCCTCGGCGTCGCCCGATCCCTTCCGCTCGTCGGGGCCGCCTGGCCCCTCTCCGGGCCTGTCGTCGCCCGGACCCCGGTCGTCGGGACCCTTGTCCGGGTCGTCCTCCTCGCCGCCCAGGAGGCCGGTGAGGATCTGGTTGAGGGTCTCCCGGGCGGTCTCGATCCGGTCACCGCCGTCCCCTAGCTGGCGATCTGCCCACCCGGCGGTCTCATCGGCCCGGGCGGCGACCTGATGGGCCTGATCGCGCACGTCGTCACGGGTCTCATCGATTAGGCGTTGGAGCCTCTCGATCGTCTGGACCACCTGGTCCACCCCTGCGCCGAGATCCTCGGACGTGAGTGGGATCCGGTCCTGGGCTTGCTCGACCTGGCGACCGGCGTCGCTCAACAACGCACCGGCGATCGCCAGCGATCGGTCTGCGGGCTTCAGGCCGTCGGTCAGGTCGTCGGCGGGCGCCTGGAGCCAGGCCTCGGTGTCCTCCAGGAACCCCGCTGCAAGCTCCAGCTCGTCCTGGGCGATCTGGAGGGCTGCCTGGACCGTGGCCAGCTCGGTCTCCGTGAGCCCTGGCGGTAGGACCCCTTCGTCCGGGAGCATGTCCAGGGTCCCGTTGATCTCGTTGTGGAGCTGGTCGACCTGCGAGCGTAGCGCCTCGACCTGGGCGACAAGCTCGTCGATCGAGGTGCCAAGGTCGGTCCCATCGACCTCGGGGGTGCTCGGGAGGGGTGTGGTCTCGCCCGTTGCGTCTTGCAGCTGGGCCTCAAGATCCCAGAGCGTATCCTCCAGGCGCATGGTGCCCTCGCCGAGCTGGGTCGGGTCGATGGAGATCCGCATGCGATAGACCCCGTCCTCGGGGCCGCCTTCGATGGAGATGCCGTCCAGCGGGAGATCCAGCCGGGTCTCCTGATCCGGCTTGAACAGGGCGGCGGGGAGCTCGACGGCCAGGATGTAGTGGTCCTGGGTCTCCTGGACGATGGTGAACCCCTGGTTGTCCCCTCGGGAGAGGTCTCCGGTCTGGGAGACCGCGCTGGGCACAGGTGCTAAGAGCACCAGGATCGACAGCAACGCTGCGGACCTCGGTTCCATGGCACAGGGTCCCGCAACCCATCCTTTATGAATGTTGTAGCCAGGAGCGACGGCCTGCGTGCGCCTGACCAAGAGGTTAGGTGCCGTCGACGCCGGCCCCGAAGGCCTCCCGGATCGGCCGGTAGGCAGCGTCCCTGATGAGAAGCCCCCAATGGCCGCCGAAGCCCAGCCGGTGGTTGTCGGCTCCCGGGAGGTGGGCGTTCCGGTACGGTACCACGAGGGAGTCCCGGGGGCTGTAGATGTTGGTCCAGGGCTGCGGTAAGGGCTCGCTCTCCAGCTCCTGGAGGAAGCCCGAGCCCGGGATCAACTGGCGGCCGGCGGGTCGAAGCAGGATCGGCAGCGCGGACAGGGTCCCCTGATGGGGGGTGCCAAGGGAGGCGCAGTGTCGGACAAGGTCCCCGTGGCCCATGACCTGGATGTAGTGGCGCATGGCCAGCCCCCCCAGGCTGTGACCGATCAGGTCGATCTGGTCGGCGCCGGTCGCGTCGAGCACCTCGTCCACGCGTCGGGCCAGCATCCGGGACGACACCCGGATATCCTGGAGCGCCAACCCGGGTAGGGTCAGCGTGAAGGCCTGGAACCCGTCGCGCTCCAGGCGCCGGCGGAAGATGTTCCAGTAGACCAGATCCTGCCCCGAGAAGCCTGGGACCAGGAGGACCGGTCGGGCCGGAGGTTCCCCGTGCTCCACGGCCCAACTTATGCGAGGCCCCCCTAAAGCCTATACGGAACGGTCGTCGGGGTGTCCGGGCCCTTGGGCCACCACCGACCGGAGGCTCAACGGTCATTGAGCGGAAATGAAGCCTTGATAGGGTATCATGCGAATCCGTACCATGCCTTCGTCGGGGGTCGGGTCCAAGGCCCGTTGCCTCAACCTACCGACGGCCGCGGTCAGGCGTCGACCGGGATCGCCCGGGCCGACGCTCTCGCGCCTCGAGCCTCCGAACCTCTGAAAGGGGGGCCGTGCAGCCAGCCTCTGCCGAACAGGCCTCCTATCCGCGGCCCGTGACCTGGCCCCCGGCGATGGCGTCTTCTGCCACGTTAAGTTCTTCCCTGGGCGTCCAGTTCCATCTCCATGCCCCAGAAGGTCCGCGCTCCGGATCCGGACGGCGAGGGGGTCGTCTGGGTCCCGTCCGACGATTACGTCGAGAACGCGAACGTGACCCGCTTCATGCGGGAGCACGGCATCGAGGATCTCGAGGAGCTGATCGACCGCTCCCGCACGGACCTGGCGTGGTTCTGGGGAGCCGTCGAGGAGCACCTGGGCGTCGAATGGTTCGAGCCCTACGACCAGGTCCTGGACACCTCGGACGGCATCCCGTGGGCCACGTGGTACACCGGCGGGAAGATCAACATCGCCCACAACTGCCTGGACCGGTGGGCCACCGGCGAGCGCGCCGACGAGCCGGCCATCGTCTGGGAAGGCGAGGACGGCGAGACCGAGACCTGGACCTACCGGCGCCTGTACGAGGAGAACATCCGCCTGGCCGGCGCCCTGGAGGACCTGGGCGTCGGGGAGGGCGACGCCGTCGGCGTCTACATGCCCATGGTGCCCCAGACCGTGGCCGCGCTGTTGGCCATCCCCAAGGTCGGTGGCATCTTCATCCCGCTCTTCTCGGGGTACGCTGCTGAGGCCATCGTCACCCGGATGGCGGATGCCGAGGCCAAGGTCCTGATCACCGCCGACGGGTTCTACCGTCGAGGCAACGAGATCCTGATGAAGGAGACCGCCGACGAGGCCGCCCTGGAGATCGAGAGCCTGGAGCAGATGATCGTCTACGATCGCCTGGGCGCCGATGTCCCGA
Organism: uncultured Thermoplasmatales archaeon; assembly: GCA_964492585.1. Taxonomy (GTDB): domain Archaea; phylum Thermoplasmatota; class SW-10-69-26; order SW-10-69-26; family SW-10-69-26; genus CAYXGD01. The sequence continues at coordinate 5,581 of CAZBKU010000163.1, forward strand.
TGCGCAGCGGTCGCGACATCCCCTGGGACCAGGCCATCGAGGGCCAGGACCCCGACCGTGGAAGCCGGGCCCTGGACAGCGAGACGCCGTGGATGGTCATCTACACCAGTGGGACCACCGGCAAGCCGAAAGGCGCGGTCCACGTCCACGGGGGCTTCTTGGTCAAGATCATGCAGGAGGTCGCCCACCAGTGCGACGTCCACCAGGACGACCTGTTGTTCTGGTTCAGCGACATGGGTTGGATCATGGGGCCCTGGGAGGTCGTCGGCGGCCTGGGTCTCGGCGCCAGCATCTTCCTGTACGAGGGCAGCCCCGACCATCCCGACCCGGGCCGGCTCTGGCAGATGGTCGAACGCCACCGGATCAACGCGCTGGGTGTCAGCCCGACACTGATCCGGGCGTTGATCCCCAAGGGCGACCGGTGGATCGACGAGGCCGACCTCTCCAGCCTGCGCATCATGGGGTCCACCGGGGAACCCTGGAACCCGGAGCCCTACCAGTGGCTCTTCGAGCACGCTGGCGACGGCCAGGTCCCGATCATCAACATCTCCGGGGGCACCGAGGTCGGCGCCTGCTTCCTCAGCCCGCTGCCGATCACGCCGCTGAAGCCTTGCTCGCTGGGCCACCCCAGCCTGGGCGTGTGCACCGAGGTCGTCGACGAGGACGGCCAACCCGTCGAGGAGGGCACCGTCGGGGAGCTGGCCTGCAGCGGGCCCTGGCCCGGCATGACCCGGGGTCTCTGGAAGAACCCCGAGCGCTACGAGGAGACCTACTGGTCCCGCTGGGACGACAAGTGGTTCCACGGCGACTTCGCCAGCGTCGACAAGGACGGCTTCTGGTACCTGCACGGTCGAAGCGACGACGTCATCACCGTGGCCGGCAAGCGCGTGGGACCGGCCGAGGTCGAGTCGGCCGTCGTCGACACCGGCCTGGTCCAGGAAGCCGCCGCCGTGGGCATCCCCCACGATGTCAAGGGAGAGGTCGTCCACGTGTTCGCCATCCCCAAGGACGTCGAGGACGATGCCAAGGCCCGCCAGGAGCTCTCCAACGCCGTCGTCGAGCGCTTGGGCAAGCCGTTCAAGCCCGCCGGGATCCACTTCGTGGACGACCTTCCACGGACCAAGACCGCCAAGATCCTGCGTCGGGCCATCGGCGCCAAGGCCCAGGGCAAGGATCCGGGTGACTTGAGCAGCATCGCCAACCCAGAGGCGTTGGACCTGATCCAGCCTGTGGGATAGGTCCAACGCCGCTCAGCGCGATGCTGCGAGAGCGTACGTGGCGGAGGCCTGTCGATGCCGAGGCCACGTACAGATCCCGGCACCCCGGCCGGTTCCGCCCTTCGGGGGTCACCGGCCGGGGTGCCGGGCCCGTCAAGCATCGCCAACCCTGACGCGTTGGAGCTCATCCAGCCCGTCGGATAGCGCCGCTGGCTGGATGTGCTCCAAGAGCCCGAACGGCCGGGGTCGGGAGCACGGCGTCATCGGGCCACGGGCGTTCGGGCGGACTTGGCGGCCCCAGGCCGCGACCCCCAACGGGCGGAGCGGCCTGAGCCGCCACCCGACGCTATCGGACCCGTCGTGTAGGGCCCCGAGCGCACGTCGAGGCGATGCTTGAAGCGCGCCGAGCCCGAAGCCCACGATGCGGAGGGCTCGGGATGCGTCCGGCGGTCGGCCAAGCGACCGCCGAAGGAGGAGCGCGGTCGACCGACCGGTCGAA
>CAZBKU010000164.1:0-5182 GCA_964492585.1 uncultured Thermoplasmatales archaeon
CAAGGCACCACGAACGAGGTCGAGTACACGCTCACCATCGCTCAACTCGTCCCCGAGGGTGCCGAGACAAGCTCAGGTGGTAACGGCAGCGGGAACTACACGCTCGTCCACTGACGCAAGGAGTGATCGACAGATGACACAACCCCACGACAACCGGTCCGGAGGGTTTGCGCGATGACCGATCGTCCCAGATGGGCGCCGTGGCTTCTGGTCGTCGTCCTGCTGGCGGCCCCGCTCCTGACGGGCTGCATCGGGTTCGGCGGCGAGGGTGACGGCGGCCAGGCCGACGGGAACGAGACCGGCGGTGACGAGAACGCCACCGCCGAGGATAGCCCCGAGTGGAAGGGCGAGAACCGCACCGGAACGGTCTCTCCGACCAGCCAGCTCTCCGGGGGCCAGACCGAGACCTTCGACGTCGAGGATGGCGCCGAGGAGCTCCTGCTGAACCTGAGCGCCGACGGCGGCGAGCTAGAGATGTGCATCAAGAAGCCCGGCAGCAACGGATCGGGCAACGCATCCGATGCCCGTTCGGGTCAGCAGGACGGGTGCGACGAGACCAAGACCACCGAGGATGGCAACGCCAGTTTCCAGGCCTCCGGGCCTGAACCCGGCGAGTGGACCGTCGAGCTGACCGCCGCGGGACCGGCCACGGGCGAGATCGAGTACACGCTCACCATCGCCCAGAAGGTCCCGCTGGAAGAGCAAGCCACCGACGACGAGGACGACGGCTCCGGGAACTCGACCGCTGAGCGGGCCACGATCACCCCGTGAGGCAGGGACCAGGGCCCCGCAGCCCTCGGGACGCTCTGGGACCTCCGGTTGCACGATCGGCCGGGGCCCAGGCCCCTTTCCTCCAGGTGGACCAGGTGGCTGGTTGAACCACTTGGAGATCCGAGGATGAGCGTGCCCCGGCCAGGTCCTCACCATGGCTGGGGACCTCACCTCTCGTTCCAAGGCCCTTTGCCCCTACGGACAGGCGTCCCGGCCCGACCGCCGACCCACGATGGCGTGCAAGCGACCTCCCTGGCCGCTTGCTTAAACCTTCTGGTTCTCCCGGTTCGGCCAACGCACCGGTTGGCCGGCTTGGCACGTTCGCTGGTCTATATAGCCGGGAGCCGGCGAGCATGGTGTAGCACCTCCCGGGACACCCCCGTGGCGACCCGGATCGTGGCCGCCTCACCCCGGCCACGCGAGACGAGGAGACGGGTGAACGACCAAGGTGAGGGACCTACACATGACGACTCCAACCGCCGAAGAGAAGAAGCTGGGCGTGTTCATCAGCGAGCGACAGAAGGACCTCTCGGTCCGCAAGAGCATCAAGGTGAAGCTGCCGATCCGGCAGCACATCAAGCTGCATGCCCTCAAGCTGTTCGGGGAGAACAACATCTCCGAGACCGTCGAGCTCGCCCTGGACGAGTACTTCGAGCGCCTCAGCGAGGAGGCCGAGGAAGGCTCGGCCGAGGCGGCGGCCACCGCTGCCGGCGAGGTCGGCACCGCCAGCTGATCCTTGGACCCACCACCGCGTCCACGTCCGTGGACACGTGGAACCGAGGAACACCCCAGACGCCCGGGTCCGGCAACCTCCGTTCGGTGTCCCGTCGCGACCCGGGCGCTACCTTTCCTTCTCTCGAGACCTTGCACGACCGATCTCCTTGCTGACGCTTCGATCACCGGTGCCTAGGCGTGACCGAGGCTCGATCGGAGTGGACCGATAGAGTAGGGATGGAGGGTACGGACCCGGGGGCGGGGCAGCCTAGCATAGCTGGTGGAACCGAGGGGCGCCCCGCCCCCGAACCCGGGCAAGCGGTCGTCGACCGCTGACCGGGGGACGCTAGCCGCGTCTGGTCCGTGTGGCGAAGGCCGCGGCGGCGACAGCAGCAACGATCATGGCCACCGGTCCGACCGGGGCCCCGTTCTCCTCCTCATCGGGGGCTTGCTCTGCATCCTGGTCGGAGGCCTGCCCGTCTGTCCCGGTGGAGGTCCCGGCCCCGCCCTGACCGGTCCCGGTCTGGGCATCGTCGGCGCTGCCATCATCGGAGGGCCCACCTGTGCTGGGACCGGCGTCTCCACCGCCCGGACTGGAGGCGGGTTGGACCTGCACGGAGATCGGCAACTGTTGGTCGGCACCCAAGGGGGACGACAGGAGACTGAGGGTCAAGATCTCCTGGCCGCTGGCACCGCTGGGGGTACCGACGGTCAGCGTCGCCACATCGGACTGGCCGGGATCGAGGTCGAGCGTGGTCTCGTCCAGCTCGACGGTCCAACCGCTGGGCCGGTCGGCCACGGCCAGCGTGACCGAGTCGGCCTGTTCGGCCTGGTTGACGACCTGGATCGCGACCCTCCCTTTCTCACCGGCCTGGAGCATCAGGCTCGATGGGGTGGCGGTCGCGTCGATCGCCGACGGGACAGCCCCCTCGTACTGGCCGAACTCGTAGGTATCGCCGTGCTCAGGCTCAGCCCCCAGGGTGGTGTCGGCCAGGTCGCCGGTGAGCAGGTTGACCTTGGGTTGACCGGGCGCGTAGTCCAGGATGAAGCCGCCCTCGGCCAGGCTCGAGGTGACGTAGAACTCGGTGAGGGTGTCACCGAACCCGGGGTCGCCCACGGCCTCCTTGGGGATGAACAGGGTGAGCCGGTCGGTATCGTTGTCCAGGTTGCCCGCCAGGCTGGTCACCTCTCTGCCCTCCTTGGCGAGGCTGTAGCTAGCCTGGATATCCTTGGTCTCGGTCGGGACCGAGAGCTCTGTCCGTGCCTCGTAAAGATCGTTCCCGATGATGAAGGCGGCCGAGATATCGACCAGGGGCCCGGAGACGTTCTCCAGGTCCGGCAGGTCGGCGACCCCGATGGTGAGCATGAACCGGTCGTCGCTCTCGCCGTGCACCCAGGCACCCAGGAGGTCGGCCGAGGTGTTGATCGCCTGGGCCTGCGAGGGTGAGAGCTCCTCGGGTCCATCCTCCAGGATCGTGGCATGCAGCCAGTACTGGCTGGTCAGGTCATCCGCGTCGTCCTCGATCTCTGGGCTCGTCGGCGTTCCAGCAAGCGCGCTTCCTGCAGCGAGCAGGAGCACGACCGCGAGGAAGAACGTTGTCCGTCGCATCGATCCACCAACCATGCTGCCCCCCGTTTCTTGCCCGCCCCCTATTTGAGCGTTCAGGCCAGGTGCCATGGCCAACCGAACAGGTAGGCAGGGGCTCTGTCAGTCGATCTGGGCCTCTTGGACGGTTCCACGGTAGGCATCGTAGGAGAAGGAGATCTGGAAGCTATTCTGACCATCGGGTTGGGTCTCGATCGAGCCGGCCTGGGGGATCGGGCGTTGACCGGGGGCCGACACGAGGGTCACCGTGGCCGGCCAGATGGCCTGGCCTAACCGGCTGGTGTGCTCTTCGGTGAGCATCTGGCGGGCCTGGGAGGCATCGGTGGCGGTCACGTTGGCCACCTCGGGTACCGGGTTGAGCGGGTAGGTCACCGAGATGGTCTCGTTGGTGCTCGAGAAGGTCTCGGTCTGTTGGGTGGCCGGGTTGGTGATCGTCAGGTTGAACCGGTCGGGTTGACCGACGTCGTCTTGCCATGTCAGCCGGATCTGGACGCTGGTGGCGTTGGGCCTGGAGAGGTTGAAGCCGAAGTCCTGCTCTTGGCCCTCCTCGAGCTCGCCGTTGCGCTGCACCTGGCTGCCGTCGTCGACGCTCCAGCGGACCGGGAAGGTCAGGCTGGGAGCGGGTGCGTTCTGAGCCTCGTAGACGAACACACCGATCATGCCGGCCAGCAAGACGGCACCACCGACGATGCCCACGACCACCTGCCGCTCCACACCCGGCCAGACCGGGCAGGGGTATTAGCTGTTGGTGTCTGAGCCCGGGTCCTCGAACCGGTGCTGCCAGCCGCGTTCCAGAGCTTCTCGGCCTTGCGGACCGGTGAGCACGGCACCTTGGCCGCTTCTGACCCTGCCGATGACGTGGAGCTCGGCACCGGCTTGGTCGGCGGCCTCCCGGGCCCGCTCCTGGAGCTCCTGGGGGACGGCACCCACCAGCTCGTAGTCGCCGCCGATCGACAGGGCACCGTCCAGCCCGGCCTCGGTGCCCTCGGTCCAGGGGTGGAGAGGGAGGCTGGTGGCCTCGACCTCGACCTGGACCTGGCTGGCCTCGGCGATCACGACGGCGGCCTCGGCCACGCCGTCGGACAGATCCACGGCGCACCGGACCCCGAGCTCACGCCACCGACGACCGACCCGGATCCGGGGCGTGGGATCCAAGAGCGGGGTCGCCTCGGCGGGATCCAGGCCGTCCGCGATCCGTGCCAGGGCGGCTGCGGCACCGCCCACGGGGCCGGTGACGACCAGGACGTCGCCAGGCCTGGCCCCCGAGCGACTCATCGACTTCCCCGGGGGCGCTGTGCCCAGGGCCGTGATGGACAGGGCCAGGGGGTCCCGGGGCTTGGTGTCGCCGCCCAACAGCTCGCCGCCGTGGTCCTCGGTGGCCGAGATGACCCCCTCGGCCAGCTCCCGGGCGGCATCCACCGACATCGACGCAGGGAGCCCGTAGCCGACCAGGACGCCCAGCGCATCGGCGCCGGCGGCGGCCAGATCCGACAAGCCGGCAGCCGTGGCCATCCGACCCATCGACCGAGGCGGGGTCCCCTCGGGGAAGTGGGTCGGCGCCGAGAAGGTGTCCACGCTGGCCACCACGTCCTTGTGGCCCAGAGGGATGACCGCGCAGTCGTCGGTGAGCCCCGCCGAGTTCCTCACGGAGCTGGCCTTCTCGGTGAGGATCTGGATCAGCTCGCGCTCAGGGGGAAGGCTCATGCCTGCCCTCCGGCCACGGCCTCCTCGGGTGGCCAGGTGTCGCTGGTCAAGGCCCCGGTCGGGCAGACCTTGACGCAGAGATCGCACTCGATGCACGCGTCGGTGATGTCCACGTCGGCCTGGAACAGCTCCACCGCGTCCACGGGACAGACGCCCACGCAGCCGCCGCAGTCGGTGCAAAGATCCGGGTGGAACTCGGGGATCACGGAAGGGCCAACCTCGTCGGGGGATAAGAGGTGTCGGGATGGCCTGCCAGCTGCCCGACGGAGCTCCGGGGAGGATCGTGCCAGACCCTTGATAAGGTGGTCCGAGGTGCCAGGTCTCAGTGTTCGCTCAGGCCAACCTGTGGATCGCCGGCTCCATGGCCGGCGGCCTCAACCTCATATA
>CAZBKU010000164.1:5192-7200 GCA_964492585.1 uncultured Thermoplasmatales archaeon
CTCCGGCCTCACCGAGGTCTGCGGCTGGGCCAGCCCCTACGGTCTGCCCGTCTGGGCCCCCCTGCCCGAGGCCTGGGCCCTGGGCGCAATCCTGGTCGGCCTGGGTCTGCTGTTGTGCGGCGGGCTCTTCCTGGTCCACGAGGACGAGCCTGCGCCGCTTTGACCTCCCCCGGGATCCAGGGAAGCCCCAGAGGGGTCTGCCTGGCATGCTCGCGGCCCCGATAGCCTTTTGACCGCAAGCCCCTCCATGGGTCGTGGACCTGCTGGTGGATCGCTCCCGGCCTGGTCGGGAGAACATGGCCATCGACGTCGCCCTGCTCGAGCGGGCCGAGCCGACCCTCCGCCTCTACGGGTGGCAGCCGGCCTGCGTCTCGCTCGGGTACACCCAGGACGAGGACGAGGTCAACGCCTCGGCCATCCGGGACCGCGGGTTCGACCTGGTCGAGCGCCCCACGGGCGGGGGTGCGATCCTGCACGCCGAAAGCGAGGTGACCTACAGCGTCGTGCTGCCCACCGGGTTCCCCGGCCTGCCCGAGGACCTGTTCGAGAGCTACCGCTTCCTGGCCGACGGCATCCTGGACGCCCTGGAGAGCCTGGGCGTCGAGGCTGAGTACCGCAAGGCCACAGGCGGCAAGGACGCCTTCTGCTACCTCCGGGAGGCCGGGGTCAGCATCTTCGTCGACGGGAAGAAGATCAGCGGCGGGGCCCAGCGCCGGACCAAGGACGCCGTCCTCCAGCACGGCACGCTCCTGGTCGACAGCGACCCGGGTCTCCAGGCCGAGGTCTTCGGCCAGCCCGAGGACAAGATCCGTGCCGGCGTGACCAGCCTGTCGGATCTCGGCGTCGGGGTCGACCGCGACGAGCTCGTCGACCGGGTGGCTGGTGCCTACCTGGCGCGTTACGATCCCGAGGACGTCGCGTTCCTGGGACCCGAGGACGCGGACAGGTTGGCCAAGCTGGCCGCTTGGCCGCGGTCCCCCACACCCTGATGTCACCGTCCCTGGCACGCGACCTCGGGGGTCCCAGGTGCCACCGGTCCCTCGATGACGGGCCACGTCGCTAGCTCGACCTGCAGGTTCGCGTGGCGCTCCATGTAGGCCAACGCCCGGTCCAGGTTGACGATACCGTTGACGTCAGGCCTGGGGCCGGGGCATGAGATCTGGCCCACCCACTGGACCACACCCAGGGCCTGGCCATCGGCGGTCATGGCCAGGCTTCCGGAGTCGCCCGGGAGGCCGGAGGGATCGAAGACGATACGCGTGATCCACGGCTCCTGGCTGTAGACCGTCCCTCGCCGGGCGTCCAGCGTGTCGGGCGCCTGGCGGAGCCGGGCATCGCGATGATCGGTGTTCCCGTACGTCCAGGCCTCCTGGCCCGGGCTGACCTGTCCGGCAAGACCCGTCGGTCCTCCGAGGCGGAGGACGGCCGGGTGGACCTTGCCACGGTCCTCGTCGTGGATCCGGATCAGTGCGAAGTCGTTGGGGTGGCTCTCCTCGGTGCCGTTGGTGAGATCCGGGCAACCGGTGCTCCCGTCGATGGTCCCGTAGCTGCAGTAGGCCAGGGTTCCGTTGGCCCGCCCGTCGGCCAGGGGGACCGTGTCCCCGACCTCGTAGGGGGTGACGCAGTGGCTGGCCGTCCCGATGTAGAGGCTCCGGTTGTCGGGGCTGTTGAACACGAAGTTGGTCGAGCAGGTGTAGTAGTGGACGTCGGTGAGGAGCTCATCGGTGATCCCTAGCTGGTCGGTGAGCTTGTCGTAGAGCTTGACGCCGGGGCGAACGATAGCCTCCTCGATAGGCGGCCAGCCCGGATCGTAGGGGTCCGGCGCGTCGGAGGCGTTGGCCGGGTGCCTGGAGGATCCGTTGGCTTGGGATCTCTTCGTCTCGGTGTCCGCCGAGGGGTCCTGCTGGGCCCGGTCCTCAGCGGCCGGGTCGCTTGATGCGTTCCCGTCGGCGTCGGTGACCTCGGTCCCGGGGGGATCTGTGGGCTCAGGGGTCTCTTGGCCGATGCA
>CAZBKU010000165.1:0-7183 GCA_964492585.1 uncultured Thermoplasmatales archaeon
AACCCCATCTGCTTGAGGACGCGCACCAGGTCGCTGGCACCGGGGGTCAGCTCCATGCTGTCGGCCACGGCCTCGAGCTGCTCGACGGACAACCCCTCGAGCTTGGAGACACGGGCCTGGAGGGCCTCCTTGAAATCGAGCTCGCCCTCCATGGCGCGCTTGGTCAGGGCCTCGACCTCCTCCTCTGCACCGGCGGCCTTGGCCAGCTCGTTGATGACCTCGCCCTGGATCAGGGTCGAGTCCATGTCGAAGACGACCAGGCGCCGGCGGGCCCGGTGGACACCGTGGGGCTGGACGACCACGTCGACGCCGATGGCCTCGCAGGTCTCCCGGACGTCCTCCCGGAGCTTGCTCATGTCGACCGGGCCGCCGTTGTCGCCGCCCACGTCGACGATGATCTCGAAGGCCATGAACTCGCCCGAGGCGACCTGGTGGGTCTGGATGATCGGGACGTGGTGGTCGGCGATGGTCCGGGCGATGGCGTGCATGACACCGATCTTGTCGGCACCGATGATCGTCATCACCTGCAGGTCGCGCACCGGCGGATCCGGCGCAGACTCGGCGACCTGCGTGGCCGCCTCCAGGCCCAGACCCGCGATGCGGGTCTTGAGGACCTTGCCCATGCGTTCCAGGCGCTCCTTCTCGCCCTTGGCCTCCGGGTCCGGGTCCTCGATCAGCATCAGCATGGTCAACATGCCGCGGACCTGCCGGTGCTCGACGTGCACGATGTTGCCGCGCAACGCGGTCACCAGGCCGGCGATCTCGGCCAGCAAGCCGGGGCGGTCCTTGCCGACGACCTGGACGGAGAGGACGTGGTCGGGTTGCACCGCTGGGCCATCGGGCGACGGACACTAAAAGGGCTTGCCCAGGGCGGCTGGAGCTGGGATGGTGGTCGGGGGGTCCTGGACGGGCCTCCCAGCGCGAGGCTTTTTAACCCAGGGGCGGCCATGGGGACCCGGCGGCGTACCTTACAGCCGGGTAAGCGGGTTCCTCCCGAACCCTCCCTTGCACGGCTGCGCGCCGCAAGCCCCGGGAAGATGCCTCCGGGTCAACCCGCCGAGTGGGCTGTCACCAGCCCTCCGATGAACGCGGGCGTTACTGAGAGGCGACACCGGGGCTACCTATCACAGCTCACCACCAGCGTAGCTGCTGTGATTGGTAGCCCCGGGAGTACGAGCCCGGAGCCCCAGGAGCGAAGGGCTCGTGCGAACCTCGAGGTTGACCGAGCGGCTGTGCGAGCGAGGTCAATCTCGAACCTGGGGAGAGCTCACAGCTCACCACCAGCGCAGCTGCTGCTCTGACGGCCTGCGTCCAACGCCACCCCAAGAGCCCTTAAGTGCCCCCCGCCCCACTACCTGTGTGATGAAGCGAGGCTTGGCATTGACCCTGATCCTGCTGACCGCCGGCTTGGCGGGCTGCATCGGGCAGGGAGACACCAGCGAGGATCGCAACGGGACCAGCGCGCCGACCGACGAGGACCCTCAGGACCTCCTCCCGGAGACGATCACCGGGCTCGAGGAGAGCGCCGTGCTCGAGCTGGAAGGCTCCGGCACCGGCATCTGGATCGACGAGGCCCGCGACCTGCTCTACTCGGCCAACGGTGGCGGTGGGTTCGCCATCGTCGACATCAGCGACCCCGACCAACCCCAGCGGCTGGGCCTCCTGGACGACCTCTACGCCCGGGACGTCGACATGCTCCGCCAGGGCGACACCACCCTGGCCCTGCTGGCCGGGGGCGGCGACGGGCTCCACGTCGTCGACGTGACCGACCCACGGGAACCCGAGCTGCTGGCCACCGCCGACGACTACTCGGTGCACAACGTGGCCGCGGTACCCGGCACCTCCTACGTGTACGACGCCACAGCCGTCGGTGCCGAGGGCAAGCTCATGGACCCGATTATCCCGGTCCTCGACGTCACCGAACCGACCGCGCCCACCTGGGAGACGATCGAGATCCCGGCCACGGTCAACGGTGTACCCACCCAGTCCGACGGCTGCCACGACATCGTGGTCCGAACGGACCTGGGCATGGCCTTCTGCGCCGGCGGCGGCAGCATGTACGCCAACGGCGGTGGCGAGTCCTTCCTCTGGGACATCAGCCAGGACCCGCTGGAACCCGAGTGGGTCGGTGTCATCGACAACCCGTCGATCGTCTACCACCACCAAGCCATCGCCAACGAAGCGGGCGACCTGCTCTTCATCAACGACGAGTTCATCGCGCCCAACTGCCACGGCGCCGAGGCCGGCGGGATGACCATCGGCCAGACGACCGCGGCCATGTGGATCTACGACATCAGCGACCCGGCCAACCCGGAGTTGCTCAGCTGGGTCCAGCAGCCTCGCAACGACGCGCCGCCCACCGACGGCAGCGTGCCCAACTGCGGCAGCCACTTCGGCGACCTGATCGACGGGCGCGACGTGGTCACCTGGGGCTGGTACCAGGGCGGTACCATGCTCATCGACGTCAGCGACCCGGCCAACCCCACGATCCTGGATCAGAAGGAACCGGTCGGGGGCACCTGGGATGCCAGGTACCACGCTGGGCACGTCTTCGGGAGCAGCTCGGACCTGCAGGTCTTCGACATCGTCTAGCCGATCCCGGCGATGAAGAGCTCGCCGTGGTACACCGGGACCCTGGTGTCGCCGGTGCGTGTCAGCAGCGGCGGGCTCTCCTCTGAGAGGTCGCCGATCCCGATCCAAGCCGTCTGGTCCAGGTCGACCGTCGCGCTTGCTAGAGGCTGACGGTCCAGGCTCACGGTGAGCGCATCCTGCGTGGGGTCGAGCTCGGCGGTCAGCGTATGCGCGGCCACCGCCTCCTCGCCGTCCAAGGTCTCGAGCAAGACCGGCGGGTCGTCCCCGGTGTCGAGGTAGAGGCCCAGGGGCTCGTCCAGGCCGGGGAGCGCGTCCGCGATGCCGGAGGGATCGGTCCGGGCCTCCTCCATCCAGAGGGGCGAGACCGTGACCGCCCAGAGGCCGTCGCCGGGCATGCCGTCGTCATCCCCGAGGCCACCGAGGAGCGCCGGGTGGTCGGGGGTGTGCGTGATGGCGTTGGAAAGACGGAACGTGGTCTCGGCGATCAGAGGCTCGGTGGCATCCACGGGGGCCGCTGCCAGGGCTCGCTCGCCGGGGTACGCCGAGCCTTCGATCCAGAGGGACCCACGGGAGGGTGGGGTGTCCCAGGTGGTTCGGTGGTCGATGCCCCCATCGTGCTCGGGATGTTCAAGGGTCAGCCTGGGATCAAGCGTGGGCAGGTCGAAGCTCTCGTCGAGCACGGGGCCTTGGGTGACGCGCAGGCCCGCCAGCTGCCAGGTGGTATGGCCGTCGCCTGTGGAGACCACGCGCAGCGCGGCGACCTCGTCACCGGGGTCCAGCGGGATGTCCAAGGTTCCACCGCCCAGCCGGACCTCGACACCGTCGGGGCTCTGGAGGAACGTGAGGCGGTACCAGACGGACCCAAGGATGTGTCCGGGCAAGCGGTCGATCGAGATCTCCGTGCCCGGGTCCCAGGCCTCCAGCACGCCGTCTTGGATCCCTATGTGGAAGAGCACCTCGCCCTGGTCATCCAGGGCCTCGTAGAGGGCCGCGTTGTCCGCATCCCCGGGCGCCTCGGGGCGGAACCAGGTGACCAGGCGGTCCCAGTCGCCTAGCTCCGGCGAGACCAGCGACGGGTCGTCGGTCCCGGAGCCCAGGGCCAACGTCGGCCCCCAGCTCTCCTCCACGATCGTCGGGGGGCTTCCCGCCTCGACGGTCCAGTCGCTCCAGGGCGCGTCGTGCGGGGTGTACCAGAGGAGCTCGCGTTGGATGGATGCATCGTCCAGGGTCGACGGGGGCGCCGCGTCCACCGGGTAGATGGCCAGGTTGTCGTAGAACGCCATGCCGCCGCCGGTCCAGAGGATCCGGTCGTCCCAGATGTCGCCGGTAGCCACCGAGTCCACGCCACCGTCGAACGCGCCTTCGAAACGCTTGGCCTGGCTCGCGTCGTCGACCTGCACCTCGACGGTGCCCGACTGCGGGTCCACATAGGCCTGGACGGTGTGCCAGTACGGATCCACCTGGGTCCAGGTGGGCGCGACCTGGGTCCGCGTGCCCGCCTCGTCGATGAAGAACAGGCTCCACGCGGAAGGGTCCAGGTCGATTGACGCCATGACCAGCGCCCATTGCACGTCGGACCCGTTGATGCCGGACAGGACCGCTTGGTGGTCAACCGACTGCGTCACGCGCCCTGCGTTCTGGGAGGCCGCCTGGAAACTCGCCTCCGCGATGAAGGATCCGGAAGGCGCCGGCGCCGCAATGGACGTCACGTCGGTCACCGTGCCAGGGGCTTCCAACACCAACCGAGTCCGACTCAGGTGGCCCGAGACCTGCTCCACCTCCATGGAGCCCCCCGTCTGGTAGCGAGTCCAAGGCGTCTGGGCAGGGGCGGTACGGAACGCATGGGTGTCGGCGCCGGCTGACATGTGCCGCTCGCGCGCCGTCTCCACCGTCTTGCCCGTCGCCAGCACCTGCGAGGCATCGCCAAACGAGCCCGTGGTGGCGTTCGTGAAGGTTTGCGCCTGCACCGGCGCGCGGTCCTCCACATGGTACGTGTAGGTGGATCCGTTGAGTGCGATGTCGCCCCGCAACCACACGGATAGGGGGTCGGCGCCGATCGCCTTGTATCGGACGTCCCCCGAACCGTCGCGCCCATCGGAGATGTAGTGCTGGAGACTGGTGCTGTACGAGTGGAGGACCTCGTGGCCGGTGCCGTTCACGATCTGCACGATGCCCCGCGAGTAGGTTTCCGACCGGTAGTGGAACACGAGGTGCTGGCCCTCGTCGAGGGTGTGCTCCCACGTAACCTCCTCGAAGCCGCGCTCGGGGGTCACCAGGTCTGGGACGAGGTTGAGAGCTGCGGCGTCGGCTGAGGGGGTCGGTAGGCTCATGCTCAAGCCTGCTACGAGGAGGACCGCTGTCAGCGCTATCGCTGCTGGTTCCGTACCGGAGCTAAAGCTCCTCGTAGCCCTCCCAAGCATGCCATGCTAGAGCCTTCGCTGCGCAAGAACCTTCGGGTCACAGGGGCCAGCGCCTGCCGATGGCCCGCTCGGTGCCGCACAGGTGTGGCCCCCAACGTTCTAATACGACCCTGTCCTCATCCGGTTCACCATGCGCGACTACGACGCCCTCCTGTCCCGGGCCAAAGAGGAGCTCCCCGAGCCGGTGTCCACCGGCGAGCGCTTCACCCTGCCTGACCTCGAGGCCTACCTGGAGGGCAAGCAGACCGTGGTGCGGAACTTCGGCGACATCCTGGAGAAGCTCAACCGGGACGCTGACGAGGTCGTCCCCCGTCTGCTCCGCGAGATCGGTGCGGCCGGCACCTACGAGGACGGCCGCCTGTCCCTGCAGGGCAAGCACACCCCGCGCACCATCCAGGACCGGCTGGACAAGTACGTCGAGACCTACGTCATCTGCTCGGAGTGCGGCCGCCCGGACACGCACCTGACCAAGCAGGACCGCACGCTCGTGCTCAAGTGCGACGCCTGTGGTGGCCATCGCCCCGTCCAGGCCCGCAAGCAGAAGCAGAAGGGCCAGGAGGAGGAGAAGGCCCTGGAGGAAGGCAAGGAGTACGAGGTCAAGATCGAGGACACCGGTCGCCAGGGCGACGGTGTCGCTCACAAGGACAAGTACACCATCTTCGTCACCGGCGCCCGCAAGGGCCAGATCGTCAAGGTGTACATCAACAACATCTCGGGCACGCTGGCCTTCGGCGACGCCACGGAGATCGTCGAGGAAGCCACCTAGGCGACGACCCACACGGCGGTGGTGGGGCGCGCCCCCTTGGCCACGCCCGCGGCGCTCACCCAACCCCTCGTCTCCCCGACCCTAGCGGGTTTGCATCGATACCACAGACCCAACCTATAGGCCTAGCCAGAGGTCCCTCGACGGGTGAGGGATCTTCATGTCCCGTACCACACGCCGTTCGTCATGCGCCTCGAGCCACCGTCGATCCTCCGGCCCGCTGCGGTCGCTTGTGATCATCGGGACGCTGGCCTTGCTGGCGGCCACGGTCCCCCCTGGCGCAGCACAGCTGCCGGACCCCGGCGGCGCTATCGATGCGGTCAACCCCACCCCCGAGATGGGCGCCCAGGTGACCGGTGTCAACGCCACGACCACCGGCGGATATACGGCCACCGCCGACGTCCTGGTCTGGTTCGAATGCCCCGATCCGGCCCATTACACCGAGCCCTACGAGGTCGAGCTCCGGCTCGAACCACCGGAAGGCGTCGAGGCGATCCCGGGCGGCGAACGGACCCTGGCCCCGGGTTTCTCCGAGACCGAGTGCAAGACCGGACCTGATCGCCACGAGCACCGTTTTCCGATCACGCTCGAGCTGGCCCCCGAGGTGACCGCCTACACGAACCTCTCCATCGGGTACAGGTTGGTCCCGGCCGACGACGGTCCGAGCACCAAGGGCACGCTCCATGCCAAGGTCCCCTTGGTGGGCACGTACACGATCACCACCGACACCACCTACCGGGAGAAGGACGGCCGCGTCCCGGTCTACGTCTCGGTGCACAACACGTACAACGCGCCCCTGGCGATCGAGGTGAGCCCGATGGGCCAGCCGAACCTCGGGTCCGTCGACATCCCCGGGGACCGGGTCCTGTCGCCGGTCCAGCAGAGCACCTCGGGCCAGGAGGACCTCTTCGTCCTCTGGTACACGATCGACGAACGGGGGCTGGACAGCTTCTCGGTCCGGTTCCGAGCCACGATCCTGGGCCCTGCCGGCACCCCTCACGGGGTCTTGCTGGAGGACGTCTACGAGATCCGCCTCCACACCGAAGAACGGTGGATCCACGCGGCCGAGCTCGAGCCCATCGGCCAGCGGTACACCCCGGGCCTGGGGGCCGGCGGGCTGATCCCCGGTGGCCTGCTGACCGCTCTGGCCTGCCGGGTCCGCCGCGGCTAGGTCGCATAGGCCGGTGCGCCCCCTTTCTCCTCCTGTTCTACCCACCAGCCTCAGGTGAACGTTTTATAGAAGCCAGCTTTTCGCGGCCATACCAGGTGTTGACATGGTCAAGGCTGCAGTGCTGGTCAAACAAGTGCCGGACACCGAGGAGGTCCGGATCGACCCCAAGACCCGGGAGCCGGACGCCAGCCGCGCCGAGCGCGTCTTGTCGCTGTACGACAAGAACGCGGTCGAGGC
>CAZBKU010000166.1:0-7133 GCA_964492585.1 uncultured Thermoplasmatales archaeon
GGGGGATAGGTTGGCCTCTTCCCGGATCTCCTTGGGGATCAGGACCCGACCCAGGTTATCCATGGTCGTGGGCATCCCTCTACCATCGGTTTTCCCGCAGCACAAGGGTTGTGGGAAAGAACGTGGGAACGTTGTCTATCGGCGTTTACCCGCCGAGGCCGGCTTCCTCGAGGATGTCCTCAAGCAGGTCGCAGACACGGTGGACGCCGCAGTGTTCGCGGAGGTAGCCGGCATCCAGTCGGTCGGCCTGGACCCTGGCGACGTTGACGGCGTCGTCGATGTTGTGCTTCGTCCGGAGCGTCGAGTTCACGAGCTTCCGGAGGATCAGGTCCTCAGGGCTGAGGAACGGGATCTGCTCGCCGCGGAAGGTTATCAGGACCCGTCGTTCGAACTCACGGGCGTAGTATGGGTGGCCCTTGGTGAAGAAGAGCTCCAGCTCCACCCCAGAGGGGAGAAGCGTCACGAGTCGTTGGCCCCACTGCGGATCTTGGCGTTCTTCCACCGGCCCGCTCCCCAGCTCCTCGGCCAGGGGGACGATCGAGCCACGCTCGGCGAAAGGAAGGTGGAGAACGACATAGATGTCGGTCGTCGTCCTCGGATGCCCGTACGCCATCGCCGCGAAGGCGCCGACGACCATGAAGGGGAGGTCTTCTTCCCGGAGCCGGCGAACCACTCTCAGGAGGTCCTCCGCCGCTGGCTCCACCAAGGTCGCATCCCTTCCCTACGCGTCGGCTCGCTGCGGCAGCCTCTCCGCACCCTCGGCTAGCTCGTGTGCAAGGTCGATCAAGCTGCAGCCCAGCTCCAGTCTTCCCGCTGGACCGAGCTCCCGGAACCGTCGGATCTGTCGGTCGCTGCGGGCGTGGTGGCCGAGCACAGCGATGAGTAGGCTGCGCACTGCTTAAAGACCCCTCCGAGGTCGCCGGAACTAACCCTCCCTGCGGGGGATCAAGCCCTTGTCGGCCGCCGCGATGAAGTGCGGGTTGAGCAGCTCCTCCTTGTTGTACACGAGCGGCTCGCGGTCGTCGGCCCGGATCACGACACCGCCGGCGGCCTCCAGGACGATCTGGGCGGCACCAGTGTCCCACTCCATGGTGGGCGCCAGGCGCGGGTAGACGTGGGCCTGGCCTTCAGCGATCCGGCAGAACTTGAGCGAGGACCCGCTGGGCACCAGGTCGACCTCCCGGCCGGCCTCGGCCAGACGGTCCACGAAGGCCTGGGTCTCGTCGTTGAGGTGGCTTCTCGAGACGACCACGCCCAGGGGCTCGTCGGGTCCAGGGGTCTGGACCTTGAGCGGGGAGCGCTGGCCATCCTCGGAGGTCAGGAAGGCCCCGGCCCCGGCCTGGCCGTAGTAGGTGGTGCCCAGGTCGGGCGCGTGGACGATGCCGGCGATGGGGTGGCCGTCCTGGACCAGGGCGATGTTGACGGTGAACTCGCCGTTGCGCTTGATGAACTCCTTGGTGCCGTCCAGCGGGTCGACCAGCCAGAACGCCCCCCAGGTCCTGCGCGTGTCGTAGGCGATCTGCTTGGACTCCTCGGAGAGGACCGGCAGCTCGACCCCCAGCTCGGCCAGGCCCTCCTCGATGGCCCGGTTGCTGGCAAGATCGGCCTCGGTGAGCGGCGAGTCGTCGGCCTTGCGGTCGATCTCGACGTCGGCGCTTTCCTCGTAGATCGCCAGGATCTCGGCCCCGGCCTCGCGGGCGATCGCGGTGAGGGCGGCCTCGAGGCCATCGTCGAGCTGGGTCTCGATCTCGTCGAGCAAGCTGGTGGTCATGATGGGCTCCATGGTCGGCCAACCGGCCCCCGTGGGTCATCGGGTTCGGTAGGCTGGTCGAAAGATCGCCCGCTGCTGGCTGGAGGTCCTATCCGCTCGTCCCTGCTCGTCGTGTGCCCCGTGAGGCCAGGCCCTGGAAGGAGAGCCCCCGCTCTGAGGCACACCCCCTTGCTTCACCGCCCCCCAGCCGGGGCTCGGGTCAGCAGGCGTGCAGGTAGGACTGCATCGCGTCCTCGTGGACGCCGAGGTAGGCGCTGGCCACCTCGGTGACGATCTCAAGCTGTGTCTCACGAGCCAACGAGAAGGCGTCGTCGGCGTCCCTGGCCTTGAGCTCCTTGAGGATCAACCGCTTCTGGGCCTCGGTCATGACCAGGCCCTCGCGCTTCATGACCCGTTGGAGGTTGGCCAGGAGGTTGACCAGGCCGCCCAGGTCCATGCCCCGGCGGCCGGCGGCCATCACCTTCCCGGTGATCTCGTCGTAGGCGTGGGGGGCCAGATCGCCGCGCTGCTGTGTCGGCAACCACGGCCACTTGCTGCGGTGGGCCAGCCTGTCCTTGATCGAGATGCTGTCCCACTCACCGTCGGGCCGATGACCGTCGCTGGAAGCGTCGCTGGGACCCTCTGTGGGATCCCCTTGCGTCACGTGGTCCGACGACGACAGGTCAGCCACCCCGCTGCCGGCAAGACGCATGGAGCAAATGAACCTTACGAACCCCGTGCTCCCCCTTGGCAGAGACCGTTTGCATCCACTGGGACCGATGCATCGCCTGCCCCAGGCCCGGACGCGGCCGTTCGGGGCCCTTGAGACAAGAGCTAAACCCCCCGACGGCCAACAGACACGTGCGTCCCGTGCGATCCTCCCATGCCTGGTGCCCGCTCGCTCCCGCTGCTGCCCGCCTGGTCTCGATGGACCCTGGTCGTCCTCGTGGCCAGCCTGATCTTCGTGTCCAGCGTGAGCCCGGGAGAGACATCGCCCTCCAACCTGTTACCTCAGGTCGCCCACGTCGACAAGGTGGCCCACCTGATCGGGTTCGCGATCCTGGGCCTGAGCCTGGCCTACGCGACCACCGACCGTGGCCCGGCACCCATGATGCGTTCGGTGATCCTCTACGCGGGCCTGGTCTTCTACGGTGCCATCCTGGAGGGCCTGCAGGGCTTCCGGCCGGGCCGGCTGTTCGAGGTCGGCGACCTGGCGGCCAACGCCGTCGGTGCCCTGGTCGTCTTCGGCTGGTTCAAGCTCCACCCCGACACCCGGACCCAAGCTCCAGGGACCGCCGAGCCACGGGAGCCGCCTAACGCTCGATGACCTCGGCCTCGAACCCCTGGCCAGGGGGGAGCGTGTGGTGGAGGCGTTCGAGCCCGATGACACGGCCTCCCTCGTCCTTGATCAAGATGACCTCGTCGCCGGTCTCCTCGGCGACGTGCTCCTTGGACGGGTCATCGAACCAGACCGTCAGGGTCTGGCCCTCGGGGTCGTGGTAGATCGTGAGAGGGGCCATCTGGGTTCACCGTCCCTGACGACGCTCATCCAGGGTAAACCACGCGCTTGCCCCGCACCCTGGCGAAGTCAGGCAGCGCGTGCTCCCGCCGCTCGTCCTCGTCGACCAGGTGGACCACCCGGAACCCGCGGGCGACCAGCGCGTCGCTCACCAGGCGCCGGTGACACCGCTCGGGCACGGCCTCGGCGCACATCACGCACACCCGGCCCTCGTCGGCCTCGTCGAGCCCGTGGGCCCGGTCGGCCAACGCGTCCAGAGCAGCCTGGCCCTCGTCGGTGGCCAGGTGGTCGGCGTAGGCCTGGAACCCGTCCGAGCGCCAGCCGGTGTTCACGCTGCCCTCCTCGGGCTCGTCCCGGTAGCCGCCCAAGCGCTCCTCGTGCGTGTAGGCGATGCCGGCGGCCTCCAGGCCATCGGCCAGGGTCGGCTGGTTGAACTGGGGGTTGTGCTTGCTGGTCGGCCAGCGTCGCACGTCGACCAGGTGGGCGACCGTGCCGGCCTCCAGGAGGGAGACGAACTCATCGAGGGACCGGGTCGAGTGGCCCACGGTGCAGACCGTGATCGGGTCGTCGTCGCCAAGACGGGTCTGGCGGGCAGCCATCGAGCCACGCATGGGATCGATGGGATGAGGGTGTTGGCCTGGCCGCCAACCAGACCAACCCTTTTCACGCCAGCCGCGTTGCCCGCAGCCGTGACCTCGGCCGAAACGTCCGGCGCCGATGCCACCCCTGTGTGGCCGATCGCCTGGATCCCCCACCGCATCGGCGAGGGCCTGATCGGACCCTTGATCCCGGTCTACGCGGCCACGCTTGCCGGCGCCTCGGCCGGTGCGATCGGGCTCATGGAAGCCCTCTTCTCGGGCCTGGGGATCCTGGGCGCCCTGGCCTGGGGGAAGACCAGCGATGACGTCGGCAAGCGCAAGGCGTTCATCGTGATCGGGTTCGCCGGGGCCACCATCGCCTTCGCCGGCATGTTCCTGGCCACGAGCTTCTGGCACCTGGCAGCCTGGCGGGCCGTCCAGGGGTTCGTGGTCGCTGCCTACGCCGCCGCCGGCGGCGCCCTGATCGCCGATACGTCCAAGCGCGGGAACATCAACCAGCGCATGGGGTTCATGCACACCGTGGCTGGGATCGGGTACGTCATCGGGCTGGCCATCGGTGCCTACGTGGCCCTGACCCAGCCCCCACAGGATCTCTTCGGGATCGCGGCCACCTTGACCCTGCTCTCCGTGGTCGCGGCCCTGGCCCTGATCCGCGAGCCCGAGGCCCACCTGGACCGGGGCGAGGTCCACCGCTTGTTCCGCAACATGAGCCTGCCGATCACCATGCCGATCCAACGCCGCGTCTTCGCGCCCAGCGCGTGGAGCCACCGCCCCAAGCTCAGCGAGCTCGAACGGCGTGCCTGGGCCTACCTGGTTGCCACCGCCCTGGCGTTCGTGGGCACGGCCGCCGGGTTCGTGCTCTTCCCGCTCTACCTCGTCGAGATCGGCGTCTCCAACTCGACCATCTTCCTGCTCTTCCTGGCCAACGCGCTGTTCTCCACGCTGCTCTTCGCGCCGGCCGGCCGGTTGGCTGACAAGGTGGGCTTCCGGCCCCTGCAGCTGGGCGCCATCGGCGGCCGCAGCTTCATGTTCGCCATCCTCGTCCTCCCGGTCCTGCCGGGCATGCCGGCCGCCCTGGTCTTCCTCCTCCTGGCCGGGGCGACCTGGGCGGTGCTGCAGACCACCGGCGCCACGGCCCTGCTCCGGAGCATGAGCATCGGGGAACCCGGGGAACTGGTCGGGCTCTACAGCGCCTCGATGGGTGTGGGCAGCCTGCTGGGCGCGCTCCTAGGCGGCGTGCTGGCCGGCGTGTACGGGTTCACGGTCCTTTTCGTGGTCGCTGGCCTGCTGGTGGCCGTGGCCCTGGTCCTGATGGCCACCCTGGTCTACCCGAAGGCAGAAGAGGAGCTGACCTACAGCGGCGCGTGACCCGCCCCGGGTCCGTGGACCCGAGAGCCCCGCGGGGCTGTCGACCGGCGAGAGCCCGAGATCTCGTCACAGCGAGGTCGATGAGCATCGGATGGACGGTAAGGACGAACGGGCTAGTCGCATCGTTCATATAGGGCCTCTGTAGGAACGTCCTACCGATGGCCGAGCCGGACGGTAGGGGACCCTTGAAGCTAGCTGTCGTGACCACGTTGATCGCTGCCCTGATGGTGTGGGGAAGCGGGAGCGCGGGCGCGGTCTACCTCTACATCCCGGACCTCGTCGTGATCGACACGGGTGACGAGGCCGACCAGTGGCTGACCGAGACCGAGATCTCCATGGGGGTCGAGGGCGCCGACGATCCCGAGGCCTCCGACAACCCGGAGCTCAACCGGGTCCACCGGATCGAGAACGTCATGGAGCGGCATTGGAAGCAGCTGGAGAAGGACTGCGATCCCAACGCGGTCTTCGCCCTGATGTACCTGGTGACCACGTACAACGTGCGCAACCACATCGAGCAGGACTACTTCGAGAACAACACCTACCTGTCCGTCATCACGGTGGCCTTCGCCAAGCTCTACCTGGATGCCTACGAAGCCTGGGAACAGGGCGACACCGACGCGGTCCCGCCGGCCTGGCTGGAGGCCTTCGAGTGGGCCCAGAGCGACCAGAGCTCCATCGAGGAGGACCAGTTCCTGGGCATGAACGCCCACATCAACTACGACCTGGCCATCGCCATCGCCGCCCTTGGCACCGAGGAGCCCGACGGTGAGTCCCGCAAGCCCGAGATGGACCGGATCAACCACGTCCTGGCCGATGCCACCGACGACGTGGGCTACTGGACGGCCTACTACTACGGCCCCGAGGAGCCCGAGGGCACCTACACCAAGGAGCACACCGACGGCGTGACCGACACCGGTCTGGCCAACGCAGCGGTCCTCGAGACCATCTACGAGTGGCGCGAGGAAGCCTGGAAGAACGCCGAGGCCATCGAGGATGCCCCCGACGAGACCAGCCGCCAGGTGGTCGACGAGTACATGCGGGAGCGCTCCTGGACCATCGCCCAGGGCTTCCAGACCGAGAAGCTCCAGGACCCGGCACCCGAGCGGGTGGCCTACTGCGAGAACCACGGCCACCACAGCGACCTGGACTGGTAGGCTCCCGAGCTGAGGCCTGAGGCACGCCCAGCCACCGGGTCCCAGGCGTTGCCGCGACCCGAACCAGTTTAGACCCCCTGGCGTAGCAGGGCCCATGTCGACGACGTTGGGCTGGGTGCAGGCCGGCTGCCTGGTGATCGCCGGGCTGTCTGCCCTGACCGTGGCCGGTGCCGCGGCCATCCCTCAGGTGGCCCCGGCGGCCATGACGATGGGCACGATGGACGACCTGCTGGGTGTTTCCCGGTTCGAGGACACGGCGACCTGCGACTTCTGGGTGGTCAACATGACCAACCCGACCCAGCGCATCGAGCGATCCTTCGAGTGCGGCTTCTACTGGGACTGGTCGGTGCACGAGAACGGCACCGCCTACGTCCACGAGGTCCTGCTCGACCGGGATCAGGAGCAGATCTTCCGGGTCCCGCACATGGACCGGGGGGCCATGGAGGAGTGGTACCACGTCGACGCGCACATGCTCACCGAGGACGCGCTGTCGTTCACCGAGGCCGGCGACGGCGCCGGCGTCCTGATGCCCCCGCCGGGCGCCCAGGGCGAGCTGACCATGGGATGGGTGAGCTCGGGCGGTCAGAAGCACGCCCCCGAGCACCTGGTCCACGCGCGCCAGCTCGAGCAGACCGGGACCAAGACCATCGACGGGATCGAGACACGGGTCTGGGCGTCGAGCTTCGAGCAGGTCCCGACCACCTGGCATGGTTACGACATCTACCTCACCGAGGAGGTGACCC
>CAZBKU010000167.1:0-7122 GCA_964492585.1 uncultured Thermoplasmatales archaeon
GTCGAGAACGAGGGTCTGGAGGACGCCGGGAACTTCACGGTCCTCTTCGAGCTCGACGATGGCACGTTGGCCACCGCCCGGGTCGAGGGGCTGGACGGGGGCCAGACGACCACCGTGCAGACCGACCCGTGGGAGGCCACCGTCGGCAACCACACGATGAACGTGACCGCTGATGCCGACGACGAGGTCGACGAGGACGACGAGGGGGACAACACCGAGACCCTCACGGTCGAGGTCGGGCCCGACCTGATCACGGCCGACGTCTTCTGGGAGCCTGAGGAGGCCACCGCCGGCGACGAGGTGCGGCTCAAGGCCCAGATCCGCAACCGCGGGAACGCCAACGCCACCTGGTTCGCCGTCGACTTCCGGGTCAACGGGACCTCGTTCTGGAAGCCAGGCGTGGACGGGCTGGCCGCCGGCCAGAGCGTCAACGTCACCGGTCCCACCTGGGACGCGGTCAAGGGCGAGCATAACATCACCGTCGTCGTCGACCGTTGGGACGACATCGACGAGTCCAACGAGACCAACGGGTGGGCCAACGAGACCATCCAGGTCGAGCCCATGGGTCCCGACCTGATCGTCAGCGTCATCGAGACCCCGTCGGTGGCCGCCGGTGGCGACGAGGTCAACCTCACAGCGACGATCACGAACATCGGCGACCAGAACGCGTCCAGCTCCGAGGCCCGCTTCTTCGTCGACGGCGAGCAGCACGGCGAGGACAAGACCGTCGAGGAGCTGGGGCCCGGCCAGAGCGCCGAGGTCACCAGCGACGACTGGCAGGCCACGTTCGGCGACCACAACGTCAGCGTCAAGGCCGACGCCGAGGTCGAAGGCGACCTTCCCGGGGAAGGCGGGGACCAGGTCGACGAGCACAACGAGACCAACAACAACCGGACCCAGGCCTTCGCCATCGGGCCCAACGTGACCGTCACCGAGGCCGCCCACGACCCACCGGTCCCCGACCTGGGCGAGGCGGTCACCCTGACCGCGACCGTGACCAACCACGGGACGGCCGCCACCGGCGCCTTCGACGTCCGGTTCCGCATGGACGAGGACACGCGGATCGGCACCACGACCGTCGACGACCTCGAGCCCGGCCAGAGCCAGCAGCTCACCCACACGTGGGAGGCCACCGAGGGCACCCACGAGCTCACCGTCACCGCCGACCCCGACGACGATGTCCGGGAGACCGACGAGACCGACAACGAGGCCACCCACGGCATCCCGGTCGGCTCGGCCCCCAACCTGCACGTGCCCGAGATCCTGATGCCGGCCAACGTGACCGCCGGCGACGAGGTCACGTTCCTGGCCACCGTCGGCAACGACGGCGACCAGGCCGCCGGTCCCTTCGAGGTCCGGTTCGAGATCGACAACCAGGGCATCCTGGGCGCCACCAACGTCACCGGTCTGGAGGCCGATGCCACGACGGACGTGACCAGCCAGACCTGGACGGCCACGCCGGGTCAGCACACCCTCCAGGTCCGCGTGGACACCTGGCAGAACATCACCGAGGCCGACGAGACCGACAACCTGGCCGCCAAGACCTTCGAGGTGGGCCGCGACCGGTCGGAGCAAGGGCCCTCCCAAGGTGGCCCGAACCTCACCGTCGAGGCGATCGAACGCGGCGGTGACCTGACACCTGGCCAGGAGGCCTCCTTCGTCGTGACCGTGGCCAACACCGGCGACCGGCCCGCCCCGGCCACCACCCTCAAGGTCAGCATGGACGCCAACATCTCGCTTGGCACCCTCGAGGTCAGCGGCCTGGACCCCGGCCAGCGCACCGACGTGAACACCAAGCCCTGGAACGTCACCCCCGGCGACCACACGGTGACCGCCACCGTCGACCCGGACGACCCGGTCGACGAGGCCCGCGAGGACGACAACACACAGACCCACAGCCTCGAGGTCCTCGGGCAGCAGGAAGCGCCCGCCCGGCCCGACCTGGCCGTGGCGAGCCTGGAGGTCTCCCCGCCGGACCCGACCAACCAGGAGACCACGACGGTCACGCTGGTGATCGAGAACAAGGGTCAGGCCACAGCAGGGCCCTTCGTGGCCCAGGTCGTGCTGGACGACGATCGCACCGTCATCGACCGCACCCTCGAGGGGCTCGAGGCCGGCGCCCAGACGACGTTGACCGCCGAGATCGATCCCCTGGAGGCCGGCCAGCACACCCTCCAGGCCAGCCTGGACCCCCAGGACGCTGTCGAGGAGGCCGACGAACAAGACAACGACGAGCGGGTGACCGTCGAGGTCGCCGACGACAGCTTCATGGCCGACGTGCCCGGGCCCGGCCTGACCGCTACCCTTGCCGCCGGTCTGGTGGCCGCCCTCGCAGCGGCCGGACGCCGCCGGGCTTGACAAGGCGTTATCAACCACCGCCCTGCTGGCCGGCTCGATGATCGGCCTGTGCCCGGAGCATGGTGGGTTCGAAGGCAAGCGGTGCCCGCGGTGCGACCAGCGGGGGGACCCGGCCCTGGAGGAGCACCGCCGGGTGCGCCTCTCCAAGCTGATGAGCGGCGCGCTTCGCCACTTCCCCGACGAGCTGGGCCTGGAACCCGACGAGAAGGGCTGGGTGAGCTTCGAGACCCTGGTCGACGCCGTCCACGATCGGTACGTCTGGGCCACCGAAGGTGCCGTCCGGGCCGTGGTCGGGGCCGACCCCAAGGGCCGCTTCCAGCTGCGAGACGACCGGATCCGGGCGGCCTACGGGCACTCGATCGAGGTCGCGCTGGGACCGGCAGAGACGCCCGAGGAGCCGGAGGTGCTCTACCACGCCACCGGCCGGGGGACCGTGGACCAGGTCCTCTTCCAGGGTCTACGGCCGATGGATCGCAACGAGGTCCACATGAGCCTGACCCGCGAGGAGGCCCTGGAGGTCGGCCAGCGCCACGACGACGACCCGGTCCTGTTGGAGATCGACGTCGAGCGGTTGGAGACCATGGGCATCGACGTCCACGCCCGCTCCGAGCGGGTGTACACAGCCGAACACGTGCCGCCGGATTGCCTCGAGGTCGTCGAGGAGCGCTAGCCGCTTCACCGTCGCTTCTGGGCCTGGATGACGCGGAAGTGGTGCATCGTCATCAGCCCGAACCCCACAGCGCCCAGGGGGAGCACGGCCAGGGCTGCCACGATGTAGCCGACCTGCCCGGTCCGGTAGAAGAGGTACCCGAAGACCGCCAGAGCGACCACCTGGACCACCGCTGTCGCGATCCAGAACCGGCGGGCCCGCTGACGGACCTTGGTCAACGTCAACCGGTCCCCGTGCTCGGGCATCGTCCCCGCCATGGCCAAGCCCCTGATGGACCTTGCGGGGTGCCGGCGGTCACGAGACGACGGCCTGCAGGGGACCACGGCGCCACGGAGACGCGGAGGAGACCCTACGGGTACGACCGTTGGGCTCCGCTTCGGGCACGGGCACCACCGCCACCAACCCCAGCCTGCTACCGAGCCTCCTCCCTCCGTGACTCCGTGCCTCCATGGTCCGATGCCTCGGTGGTCCCCTCGTCGTCCACCTCACCCCGTCGGGCACCAGAGCTCGACCCGGTGCTCCCCGTCGTAGGCCGCCGAGCGGTGGACCGTGACGGTCCAGTCGCCCGCTTGGGCCTGGTCGGTCTCCAGCGGGATGCTGCGACGTTCCTTGTCGGTGTCGGCGAGGGTCGCGTTGGCGATCTCGGTGCCGCCGGCGTCGTCCGTGGCCACGGTGATCTGGCCGTCGGCAAGGTCGGTTCCGGCGTGGAGCTCGGCCCCATCGGGCTGGGGGCAGGACAGCTGGGCGCTCTGCTGGCCCGGGCCCTGGCCTTGGCAGGACAGGACCAGCACGTGGCCCTCCTGGCCGTCCTGCTGGCCGGGCACGGTCGCCCGGTCGCAATCGGCCGTCGACCCGGGGGGCTCTTGGCCGGGCTCCGTGTCGTCGGCGCCGGGTCCACCCTCGGAGGTCTCCTGGGTGCAGCCGGCCAGGGCCAGCGTCGAGGCTAGGAGGAGCGCGAGGAGCGTGCGTGCCAGGGGCTGGGATCGCATCGTCCAGCCATGGAAGGCCCCGGTTTAGGAGGTTGGGGGAAGGGACCGGGATCCGGCACGGGTGGGCCCCCGGGGGGTGCCGCGGGTGCGGCGGTGGTGGCACGTCGGCCGCGCAAAGGGTGGTCGATGGCGTCGCCGGGACAGCCGGCGACACCGTCGGTCCTGATCGGACGGGACCTAAGACCGTGTCCCCGTCGGGGACATGCCCACCGCGTGCCAGGGCGCGCTTGACGTTTGCGACGGGGCCGACCGTGCTGCCGAGCCCGGTTGACCGGTAGGTTGAAGTGGAGAAGGTGCCAACTGTCTCGTAGATAAGGAATGCTGTGTGGGACCATGCGTCCCGCTCTTCTGTGAGTTCCCTTCCACGAGCCAGGGCTCCGTCCCGAGGACGGATCGCTGGGTCTAGGATCAGTCGTAGATGATCGGCCAGCCGCGCCGGTTGGCGATCTTGCGCATCTCCTTGGTGGGGTGGACGGCCACGGGGTTGCCGACCATCTCGAGGATCACGGCGTCGTCCTCGTGGTCCGAGTAGGCCCAGGCCTCGTCGAGACCGTGCTTGCGGCGCTTGGCGATGGCCATGAGCCGCATGGCTTTCTCCTGGCCGTTGAGGGGACCTTCCACGGTCCCGGTCAACGTCCCGTTCTCCTGGCGTAGCCGGCAGGCGATGACCTCGAAATCCAGGCCCAGCTCGTCCCGCAGGGGCCAGATCAGGTCCCGGGTGCCGGTGGACAGGACCACCACGTGGTCGCCGCGTTCGATGTGCTCGCGCATCTGGTCGACCACGGTCTCGCGCAGCAGGCCCGGGAGCTTGCGGCGGGCGAACCGGTCCAGGGCCTCCCGGACGTCGTCGGCCGGCAGGCCCTTGTAGCTCCTGTAGGCGCGCTCCACCATGCGGTGGCGGTCGAGCCGGCCGGTGCTGTAGCCGGT
Source organism: uncultured Thermoplasmatales archaeon (assembly GCA_964492585.1). GTDB lineage: Archaea > Thermoplasmatota > SW-10-69-26 > SW-10-69-26 > SW-10-69-26 > CAYXGD01. The sequence goes on from CAZBKU010000167.1 coordinate 4,945, forward strand.
CTCGATCCAGAGGCCCCGGGCGATCAGGGAGAGCACGCGGAGGTGGATCTTGGGCAGCTCGAACAGGCCCTGGGCGATCCCGTCGTCGAAGGCGTGCTTGTAGCTCTGGAGCGCGGCGTGCATGGCGAAGTGGACGCCAGCGTCGCCCTTGCACAGGGTGCCGTCGAAGTCGAAGGCGACCAGGGCTATGCGATCACCCCGTCGATCCAACCCGCGATCTGGTCGGCACACGCCTTGCCGGTGGGCCCGTAGAAGCAGGCGTGGGGCGCCTCGAGGTCCAGCCAGGTCCTGGGCCCGCCGTAGGCCTCGAACAGGCGCCGGGTGTTGGCCCGGTCGACGACACGGTCGTCGCGGGCCGCGGCGATCAGGCCAGGGCAGGTGGCTTGGCTGGCCCACTGGGTGGCATCCAGGTCGAGCAGGGTCTCGACGTTGGCCAGGGGGATCGTCTCCTGGATCAGGCCGTCGGTGAGCATCTGCTCGCGGGCCTGGGGATCGTCGAGGACGTCCTCGGGGCCCACGGTGTAGGGCACGGCCAGCTCGCCGTAGCCCAGCGTGTTGGCCAGGCGGTGGGCGAACCCGCCGACCCGGTAGGCAGCCTGCTCGATCCGGGAGAGCTCGGCCTGGATGGTGGACGGCGAGCAGGCGGCCACCACGGCCCGTGGAGAGAGTCGGCTGGCGGCCAGCATGGCCCAGGCACCCCCCAGGGAGTGCCCGCACACGACGGCCAGCTCGGTGCCCGCGTCGTCCAGGTGGTCCTTCCAGGCAGCCAGGTCCTCGAGCACGCCTCGGACGGTCAGCAGGCCACGGGTGCCCTGGCTTCGGCCGTGGCCTCTGAGGTCGATGGCCAGGGCCGTGTAGCCGTGGCCGGCCAGCACGGTGGGCAGGACGCCCAGCTCCCGGGACTCGCTGGCCAGACCGTGGACGAGCAGGATCGCGTCGTCCCCGTCGCCGTAGCGCCGGGCGTGGGCCTGGTCGCCGTCGATGGTCAGGGCCAGGTCCTCAGGATCGCCGGGCATGGGGGGCAGATCCCTCCTGGCCGGCCCGCCGGGTCTTGCGGACATCGTGGATGTCCGTCAGGGCCTGGATGGGCCATGGTTTGTCCTGGGCTTGGACGGCCCGGAGGGCGGCCCTGGCGGCCTGCATGGTCGTGATGAAGGGGATGCCCAGCTCGACGGCCAGCCGGCGCATGCCGTAGGCATCCGACCGGGCCCCGCGGGTGGTGCTGGGCGTGTTGACGATCAGGTCGATGTCGCCCTTGCGCATCAGGTCGATGGCGTCCGGGCTGCGTTGCTCGCTGATCCGCCAGACGGTCTTGACCGGGATCTCGAAGTCGCGCAGGTACTGGGCAGTCCCTTTGGTGGCCACGATGTCGAACCCGGCCTTGACGAAGCCCTTGGCCACGGGCAGGACCCGTTGCTTGTCCTCGTCGCGGACGGTGATGTAGACGGTACCCCCCTTGGGCAGCTCGCCCCAGGCGGCGGTCATGGCCTTGTCGTAGGCCACCCCCTCGTCCTGGGCGATGCCCATGACCTCGCCGGTGGATTTCATCTCGGGGCCCAGGATCGCGTCCAGGCCCGGCAGCTTGAGGAAGGGGAAGACCGGGGCCTTGCAGGCGATCTCCGGGGGGTCGGGGTCCAGGTCGAGGTCCATGTCGGCCAGCCGGTCGCCCAGCATGGTGCGCGCGGCGACCTTGGCCAGGGGGACACCCACGGCCTTGGAGACGAAGGGCACGGTACGCGAGGCTCTCGGGTTGGCCTCGAGCACGTAGACCTCGCCCTCCTTGACGGCGTACTGGATGTTGATGAGACCCTTGACGCCGAGCTTGAGGGCCAGCTTGCGGGTGTAGATCCGGATGGTCTCGATGATCTCGGGTGCCAGGGACTGGGGCGGGAGCAGGCAGGCCGAGTCGCCGCTGTGGACGCCGGCCTCCTCGACGTGCTCCATGATGCCGCCGATCAGGACGTCCTGGCCGTCGCTGACGGCGTCGACGTCGACCTCGGTGGCGTGGTCCAGGAAGTCGTCGATGAGGATCGGATGGTCGGTGCCCAGCTTGACGGCCTCCTCGATGTACCGGTCCAGGTCCTCCTCGTTGTAGACGACCTGCATGGCCCGGCCGCCGAGCACGTAGCTGGGTCTGACCAGCACCGGGTAGCCGATCCGGTCGGCGACCTCGTGGGC
>CAZBKU010000168.1:0-7119 GCA_964492585.1 uncultured Thermoplasmatales archaeon
AGAGAGGAGTGGGCTCGTGAAACGAGACGGGTTCTCATCGAGTTGGAGTCGCTTCACTGGTCCGAGAGAGGTGATGGCGAATGAGCCACCAGACAGAAACCGCGCCAATATCACCGAAACACGCCCAATACCTCTCGGTATTCATCCTCCTCCTCGGCATCGGGATGCTCGCGCTGACCTATCTGTGGCTCCGCCCGATGACGATGCACGTCATTACGGGACAGCCCCATCTCTGGATTCTCGGCGTTGGCCTCATCGCCGGGGGCTACATCTTCGGCGGGGCCCAGAAGGGCAGCTCGGGGTTCCCGGCGACCACGGACACGATCTACACCTTCGACCCCGACAGCGGCGAGGTCGACGATCCGTTCGGCCAGGACCTGCCCTACACCATCGCGTCTGCCAGCGCGGCCCGCGTGGGTCCCCATATCTACATCTTCGGCGGGTTGACCCTGGCCGGCAGCGTGGAGAACCCGGTGGTCGACTACCGCGACACCATCCTTCGCTTCGACCCCGAAAGCGGCGATGTCACCCAGATGAGCACGCGGCTCCCCACGGGCCGGGCCCAGATGGCCACCGTCACCACCGGCGGCTCGGTCCTGCTGTTCGGCGGCATGGGGGAGAACAGCCAGGACGGCCAGGCCTGTCCGGAGGCCGAGGATGCCGTCTGCTTCCTCGACGGTATCCACCGCTACACGCCCCAAGGCACCGCCGGTAGCCTGGAACGCATCGGGGAGATGCCCGAGCGCCTGCGCTGGGCGGCCGCTGGCATGGCCGAGGGTCACGCCTACATCCTGGGTGGCTGTCAGAACAACTGCGGGAGCCACTACGGCGTCGACAACATCACCCGGATCGACCCGGCCACCGGGACGGCCACCGACCTGCCGGTCCGGCTGCCGGTCAAGGGCGGCCAGCGCGTGGCCCTGATGTTCGGCCAGACGGCCCTGCTCCCTGGCGGCATCCACCCGAACCCGGCGTTCCCAGACAACAGCTCCCAGGCCCGGATCGCCGACGACCGGGTCCACCGGATCGACCTGGGGGCCACACGTCCCTGGGCGCCCACGGGCCTGGAGGCCCGGGCAGGCCAGGGCGGCGGCGTCGCGCTCTCCTGGGACCCGCCGACCTACGACGGCGGCAGCCCCCTGACGACCTACGAGATCCACCGGTCCCGGGGGCTCAACGATCCCGTGACCGTCGCCGAGGTGAGCCCCGACCGCACCAGTCACACCGACAAGGGCGTCGAGCTGGGGACGACCTACACCTACACCGTCGTCGCCACCAACCGGATCGGCGTCTCCCCGTCCAGCAACCAGGCCGTCTTCACGCCCACGGCCACACCGTCGGCACCGGAGCTGGCCGCCCAGGGTGGGGACCAACACATCGTGGCCCAGTGGTCCACGCCGGCCGACACCGGGGGCCTGGATGTCGACGGGTACCGGCTCTACGCCTACGAGCAGGGGGACGAGCCCCAGGTCTGGGCCGAGGTCAACGGTCGCTACGCGGTCATCAACGCGGTCCCGGACCCCGATGGCGGCCAGGCACCCGTCGAGAACGGCAACGTCTACACGGTCCGCGTGCAGGCCGGCAACGACAACGGCTGGGGGGCCCTCTCCGACCCGGTGACGGTGCATCCAGCCGAGGTCCCCGACCAGGCCAGCGGGCTCACCGTCGACAAGGGCCTGGTCGACGGTCAGCCGGTCGTCAACCTCTCCTGGGATCCGACCGGCGGCGAGGTCGACCGGTACGCGGTCTACCGTGGCACCAGCCTGTCCACCCTGGAGAAGCTGTCGGAGACCGACAAGGTCGCCTACACGGATCGGGAGGTCCCCCAGGGCACCGAGCTCCTCTACGGGGTCTCGTCCCTGGCCGGCGACCAGGAAGGCCCGATCTCCCGGCTCCAGAGCGTGGCCTTCGCCCGTCCGCCCGGCAACGTCTCCTCGCTGGAGGCCGTCTGGACGGGCAGCCACGTGACCGTCGGTTGGCAGGTGCCCGAGGAGACCGGCGGTGCCCTCGTCGAGGCCTACGAGGTCGCCCGGACCCAAGGCGTGGAGGATCCCGAGGAGGCCGGCGTCGAGATCAGCCGTGTGGAGCAAACCCCCTACCGCGACGGGGATCCGCCCCGGGGGACCTCGGTGCTCTACCACGTCCGGGCCGTGGGTTCTGGCGGGGCTGGCCCCTGGTCGTCGGTCCACCTCCGGATCCCCTTGAGCACCGACTCAGCCCGGCCCCAGCCGGCGCTGGCCGCCAACCCCTCCAACGCGAAGGTCGGCCAGACGGTCGTCTTCGACGGGTCCGGGAGCAGCGACGACGAGGGCGTGGTCGCTTACCGGTTCACCTACGGCGATGGCTCGTCCAGCGGGTGGACCAGTAGCCCCCGCATCGAGCACGTCTACGGCGATCCCGGTGTCTACACGGTCGAGCTGGACGTCCGCGACCTCAAGGGCCTGACCTCCAAGCAGCCCGCCCAGGTGAGCCTGGCTGTGGGGCCAGCCCCCGGGGAGCAGGGAGACGAGGTCCGCGAGCCCACCGGCGAGCGCTCCAACGGGGCGCCGTTGCCAGCTGTGGCCGCCATCGCGGCCCTGGCCCTGGCCGCGTGGCGGCGTCGCCCGTGAGCCGGGGACCGACATCTTCTCGTCATCGGGCACCGTGGTCATTCTGATGCCATCGGTGTGGAGGCCTCTGGTAGTCGCCGCGGCCGCCGGAGGCGTCGCCCTCCTCCTGATCGCGACCGTCGAGCTCGTCCTCCAGCCAGGCGCCTCTGGCGTGGACCCGGGCACCGTCCTCTGGCTAGGCGCCATCCTGGCGGCCAGCGGTGGGGCAGGAGCCCTGGGCTGGCAGACCGATGCCGGTCCCCGTCGGGTCGCCCTGGGAGCGGCCGTGGGCGCTGGCGCGTTCCTGGTCCTGCTGGGGGTGACCCAGCCCCTGGTCGGGGTTGACAGCGACCACGGCTACCACCCGTCCCTGCAGGCCGAGGTGCCGATGAACGGCACCTGGGCGCCGGACCGGGCGGCAGAGACCCTGGAGCTCCAAGGGTACGAGATCCTCAGATCCGACGGGGAGGCCGTCGAGGCCCACCGAAGCGGCGGCGGTCTCGAGACCCATGTGTGGCTGCGGCCCTCCACGCCTGGCCATGGGCACGTCGACGGGACCGACGTGGTGCTGACCACGAGGAACGGCCCGACCCACGGGCTGACCACCTCGACATCGGCCAGCACGTGGATGGAAGCGAACCAGGATGCCGTCGACGAGCGGCTGGCCGGCCTGATCGTCCCCCTCCAGGTGAACCTGGGCTGGGAGCCGACAGCCCAACCCTCCTACGAGAAGGACCTGGCCGTGGGCTGATCGTCACAGCTCCTCGAAGCGCCGCCGCCCCTCGAGGACCTCGCGCAGCTTGCCGGCCAACCCATCGATCGGCACGCGAACCTGCTCCTGGCTATCACGCTCGCGGACCGTCACGGTGTCCTCCTCGAGGGTGTCGTGGTCCACGGTCACGGCCAGGGGCGTGCCGACCTCGTCCAGCCGGGCGTACCGTCGCCCGATGCTCCCACCGTCGTCGTAGTAGGTGACCAAGCCCAGGCGCTGGAGCTCGGTCTGGAGCGCTTGAGCGTTCTCGGGCAGGCCGTCCTTGCTGACCAGCGGCAGGACCCCGACCTGGATCGGGGCCATGGTGATGGGCAGCCGGAGCACGTCCCGCTCGCCGGTGGGATCGAAGCTGTGCTCGAGGACGGCGTACAGGATCCGGTCGATCCCGTAGGATGGCTCGATGACGTGAGGACTGAAGCGCTCACCGGCGATCCGCTCGGTGGTCTCCTCGACCTCGAAGGCCTCGGCGGGGACCTCGACCGTCTCCCCGTCGACCTCGACCTCGACGGGCTGGGCCGGGTCGACCTCAGCGGCATCCAGGGCCCTGACCGCGTCGGCCACGGCCCCGGCCTGCCCCTTGAACCTGGGACCCAGCTTGGCCATGTCCGGGACCAGGCGGACGATCTCTTCCTCGACGGGCTCATCGTAGGGCCGGAAGGCGGTCAGGTCCGTACCGGCGTGGGCCTCGTGGGCCTCCAGGTCGTAGCAGCCCCGGTCGGCGATGCCGACGCACTCGACCCAGCCGTACCGGGAGCTGTGGAACTCGGCGTCCCAGCAGTCGCTGGCGTAGTGGGCCATCTCGTCGCTCTCGTGCTGCCGGAAACGCACGTGCTCCCGGTCCAGCCCGGCGTCGATCAGGATGGCTTGGGTCCGGGCCACGAAGTAGCCGACCATCTCGTTCTTGATGATGCCCTTGGCCACGGCATCCCCGATGGTCATCTCGACGGGATCCTGGCCGTCGGGGACCAAGCGGGTCCTGGTACCGGCGACCTCGTCGAACCGGGGATGGCTCTTGTCGTCCGGGTCGACGAAGACCTCGGCCTCGGCCTGCCAGAACTCCCGCAAGCGGATCAGCTTCTGGCGAGGGGCGATCTCGTTGCGGTAGGCCCGGCCGATCTGGACGACACCGAAGGGCACCTGCTCCCGGTTGTACCGGTAGAGCCAGTCGAAGTTGACGAACATGCCCTGGGCGGTCTCCGGACGCAGGTAGCCTTGCTGGCCGCCGCCCGGCCCGATCCGGGTGCTGAACATCAGGTTGAACGGCTCGATGTGGGCCCGACCGTGCAGGGTCGAGCCGCACGACCGGCACCGGATCTCGTGCCCGGCGACGATCTCGCCGTCCTCGTCTTCGATCTTGAACGAGCTGGCCAGGTAGTGGACCGTGTAGGGCCCGAAGGTCCTCTCGACAGGGACGAGGGCCTCCTCGGGCGCGTCCGGCAGGCACAGCAAGCGGCTGACGGTCTCGGTGTCGGCCACGTGCTCGATGCTGGCCCGGTTGTTCTTGACCTGCTCGAGCACGTGGTCGCGAGCCTGGAGCAGGGCCTGCTCGCGCTCGGCGTCCGCGACGGTCGCCTGGACCTCGTCGATGGCTTCGGCCAACTCGGCCACGATCCCGTCGAACTGCTCGATCAGGTAGTGGTCAGCCCGGGCCGCGGCCCGGCAGTCCGGGCACTCGATGACGGTGTCGGCGAACTGGTCGACGTGGCCGGAGGCCTTGAAGACCGGTTCGGGCGCGACCGTGGGCGTGCTGATCTCCCCGTAGCCCTCCTCGACCACGTAGGCCTGGCGCCAGAGCTCCTCGAACCGACGCTTGAGACCCTGGCCCAGGGGACCGTAATCGTAGAGCCCGGCCACGCCGCCGTAGATCTCGTAGGCCGGTTGGATGTACCCCCGACGCTTGAGGGTGGCCATCAGCTCCTCGTGGTGGTCCTCTCGGGCCTGCTGGTCCTCGGAGGGCTCGTTCATCGGGCGCCAAGATACGCGGAGGTGGGAAAAGCGTTGCCTTGGTCGCCGTCGCCGGTGGACCGGTCACAAGGACAGGGATTCCCACGCGTCCAGGAACCCGGCCACCAGCTCGTCGGGCGGTTCGTAGCGGATCAGGAGCTGGGCCACCCGGTCGGGCTCGTCGATCCAGTAGAACCGCTTGCGGCCCTCCTTGCGGCTCTCCAAGAGACCGGCGTCCTCCATCTTGGAGAGGTGGTAGTGGAGGGTCGAGCCAGAGACCTCGACGTCCTCGAGGAGGTCGCTGTGGGTGGCCTCCCCGGCCTCCAGCATGAGCAGGGTGATGTGCAAGGGGGTCTCCCGGCGTAGGAGCGAGAGCAGGTCCTTGTCCCGCCTGTCGAGGATCTCCTTGGGGCCCAGGTCGCTGTCAACCTTCGGGAAGAACCGCCAGTAACCGTCCTCTTTGCGCGAGGAGACCAGGCCGTGGTCTTCCAAGACCTCGAGATGGTACTTGGCGTGGTTGGTCCCCAGCTCAGCCCGGCGGGCCACCTCGCTCAGATGGAGACCCGGGTAGTCCTGGAGGAGGTTGTAGATCCGGCGCCGGGTCTCCAGTGCCAGATGATCCTTCTCGTAGCGGGTCAGGAAGAGGAGGGACTGGGGCAACAGGTGGCGGATGCCCGCGACCGGCGTCCATCCCATCCTTTCCACCTCTTGTCCGAACCCGTCTCACTTCAGCACGGCCACGTAGAACACGACCAGGATCCCCAGGTCGAAGAAGAGGCTGGGAAGCAGGAGCTGGTTCCATGGCGACACCGTGAACAGCCCGATGGTCAACACGAGCCCCTTCAGGAAGAAGAGGACGAACCCGCTGGCCAGCAGGAGCACCTTCTGGCTGCGTGCGTGGTACCACGCTCTCAAGCTGATGACCGACAAGGCCAGAGCGACGGCTGTGAGCGCGGCCGTGACGACGTTCTGTGTGATGGCGCTGATGGGGAACCCTCCCGGCGAGCCTACGAGCTTCAGGGGATGGCCGGGTACACGGACCCTTCGCCACCGCAAAACGATGGTTGCAAGCCGTGGCACCGGGCCTGTGGCCCCCTGCTCGTCTGGCTGGCACGACCGCTGATCGTCTTATAGCCCTTCTTTCTAGTCTTTCGAAATGGGGACAGCGGTCCCCGAGCCACCCTACGGAGAGCAGGGATACCACCCGAAGGATCCCGGCAGAGGTGGGAAGAGGAGATGAGCCTGCCAGGGGCCCGGCACCGACGGCAGGGGGTCGTCCGTCGGCCTGTGCACGGGGCAGGGGCGGGAGGGGGAGTGGCCCCTGGCAGGTCGGGGTTGGCGGACCCAGGGATCCCGGCCGCGATCGGACAAGGCCGGAGGGGTTCGGCGCTCGTCGACGTACCGGGTGGGTCTTACCAGGCCCATGAGAGCCACCGATGTTGATAGGCGTTCTCTCACATCGTTCGAAACGTCGAGCGGTGGGGCCAGATCGGTTCAGACGTCGCCGACCGATCCGTCGTCCCCGAGACGGTCGCGGCGTTCCTTGATCTTGCTGATGGCGGTGATACCCACCAGGACGCCGGCACCGATCAAGCCCAGGGTGTAGATCGACCAGCTACCCACGGTGGCCAGGATCGTCTCGACCGGGCCCTCCTCCACGTAGGTGCCCAGCGAGATCCGATGGGTGATCTCCTCGGCGCTCGGCGTGCTCATGATGATCATGCCCTGGTTGCCGCCACCTTCGGGACCGGCAGGACGCTTCTCCTCGAGGGTCGTGATCCCCACCGGGGTCCGGTTCCCGTCCACGAAGCTCTG
>CAZBKU010000169.1:0-7078 GCA_964492585.1 uncultured Thermoplasmatales archaeon
TCGAAGAGGACCGTGAAGGTCCCGGCGTCCTCCAGACCCTCGTTCTCGACGGTGGCGTTGAAGGTCGTCTGGTCGTCGGGCTGGGGGTCCTCGGGGGACGTGGTGACGCTGCTGACCACCAGGTTGGGTCCAAGGCTCTGCGCAGCCGCGCTGGGGGCCAGCGGGACCAGCGGAGCGGTCATCAGCAGCGCGACGGCGACGGCGGCGTGTCGCGCGAACATAAGGATCGGGCCCTCCGTGAAGCTGGCCCCCAAAAGGCCCTGTGGCACATGGTTCGAAAAGATGGCCAGGGTCCATGGCACCGTGATCGGCGGCCAGGGAGGCTCAAACGCCGAGATCCTTGTTCCTGAAGCCCACCAGGGCCACGGCCACCAGGGGGACCACGCTGACCAGGAGGACCACGACGCCCATCGGGTCGAAACCCGCCGCCAGCGGCCGCGAGAGCCCGTAATGGTACATCGGCGAGAGCGGCTCCAGCCGTTCAAGCCCCTCGTTCAACGGGGCCAGGGCGTCGAGGAAGTAGGCCCCGGCGGTCACCAGGCTGCCGACGAGGATCGCGGTCCGCTTGCGGTGGGCGATGGCGCCAGCAGCCAGCGTGGCCAGGCCGAACAGCGCGGCCGGCAGCGACGCCAGGACCCCCCATCCGACCAAGGCGACCAGGTCCACCTCGACCCCGACGGCCACCAGGCCGACGGCCACGCCCAGGGTGCCCACCAGGCACACAAGGAAGGCCGACAGCCAGACGGCCAGGGCCTCCCAGGCCACCAGGGTCCACCGGGGCAGGGGTTGGGCCATCAAGAGGTCCATGGTCCCGGCCTCCTCCTCGCCGACCAGGGCCCTGGCCCCCCGGCTGATGGCCACGATCCCGGCCAGGACCGGGAGCAAGGCGAAGAACTCGGTCTGCAGGTACCCCGACAGGCTCGTCAGCGACTCGGCACCGCCGAACAGCACGCGCATCTCCTCGGGGAAGCTCTCCCAGTAGTCCTCGATGGCCGGGTTGCTGGCCACGCTCTCGTAGGCGTAGCCGAGCATCAGGCCCAGGACGGCCAGCCCGAGACCCCAACCCAGGATGGCGCCCCGGTTGTCCCGCAACGCCCGGGCCAACAGCTCAGCGCCCATGGCTCTGGCCTCCGTAGTAGGCCATGAAGACCTCCTCCAGGTCGGGCTCCCGGCTGACCAGATCGACCACGCCGTGGTCGGCCAGCTCGGCGACAAGGGCCTCCATGGACCCTTGGATCTCCAGGGTCAGGTGCTTGCCGACGACCTCGACCCCCCGCACCCCCGGCAGATCCTCGAGCTCGCCGGGGTCGACCGGGTCGGCCAACTGCACGCGGACGTGGCGGATCGCCCGTGCCTTGACCTCGTCGATCCCGCCGACGTGGACGAGCTTGCCCTCCCGGATGATGCCCACCCGGTCGCAGACCCGCTCGACCTCGCTGAGCACGTGCGAGGACAGGAACACGGTCCGCCCGTCGGCCTGGGCCTCGTCGATCAGCTCGTGGAAGGTCCGTTGGACCAGGGGGTCCAGGCCCACGGTCGGCTCATCCAGGACCAGGAGCTCCGGTTCGGGCATGAAGGCAGCCACCAGGCCAAGCTTGCGCTTGTTCCCCGTGGACAGGTCGCTGATCGGTCGGTCCAGCTGGGCGCCCAGGCGTTCGACGAGCTCGTCGCGGACCTCTGGATCCACGCCGCCTCGGACCTTGCCGATGTGATCGAGGAACCGCGATCCGGTCATCTCCTCCCAGAGCGCCGGTTCGCCGGGCAGGTAACCCACCCGAGAGCGGACCTCGAGGCTGTCGACCTGGCAGTCCAGTCCCAGGATCTCAGCAGAGCCGTAGGTCGGCCGGATCAGATCCAACAGGACCCGGATCGTGGTGGTCTTGCCGGCGCCGTTGGGGCCCAGGAAGCCGAAGACCTCGCCTTGCTCGACCTCCAGGTCCAGATCGATCACGCCCAGGGTCTGCTTGCCGTAGGCCTTGGTCAGGCGTTCGGTGGTGATGGCGGGCTCGGTCACTGCGCTCCACGACCTGTACGCACCCAGGACCTTCAACCCGTCGGGATCGCCGCCAGGATCCCTGATCCGACCAGGCGCCGGCGGCATGGCGCGCCAGGGACGCCTGTCCTGCCAGGCTCGGGCTCCGGCCAGGGGGCCCCGTGAACGTCGGTCTTCGACCGGTTCGGCGAGGAACGGCCGTCGAGGCGGTCCCGAAGGTCCCTCGAGACGGCTGAGCCATGGATCTGCTGGATCGTCCCCCCACGGGGGTGTCCTACGCAAAGCTCATCTTCCATGGACGACAACCCATGGGCGTGGAGACCACCCCCGCCCAACGCCTCGAGCGCGCCGGAGGCTACCCGGCCCTGTTCGCCCTGGTCAAGGACCTCGTCGAGGGCCACCTGGGTCGTTCCCGTGCGGGGATCATGCTCGGCCTCCAGGCCCTGGGCGTCTCAGACCGGGGCTTCCTGGGCGGTTACTTCGTCACGGGATCCAACGCCATCGTCCTCAACCGCGATGTCCTGTCGTACATCCAGGCCCGCCGGCCAGACCACCACGGTGCCTACGCCTTCCACGTGCTCCTGCACGAGTATCTGCACACGCTGGGCTACCTCGACGAGATCCAGGTCCGCCACCTGGCTCACCGGATCAGCCAGGAGGCCTTCGGGGATGCCCACCCGGCCACGTTGATCGCCGCGGCGATGACCCCGGGGGTCCAGGCGCCGGGAGCGCCGGAGCTGTTCCAGGACCTCGTCTACGCGCCGATCGGGTGGCGCCCAGCCTCGGCTGGACCGATCGAGATCGTCAAGGGCTTCGACCTGGACGCCAGCCCGTACATCGCGTGACGCGGCTAGGCCGCGTCGGCGGCCTTGTTGACCACGAAGAAGCTCCGGCCCACCTCGCCGGTCAGGCCCAGGTCCTCCTCGGCGTCGTAGATGGCAGCCCGGTCGAACCCGGCCTGGGCGAGCTTGTCCAGGATGACCTCCTCGTCGAACCACCGGTGGTCCAGCCGCATGCCCTGGCGCCGCCAGGCTCCGTGGGCGTGGCGGAAGAGCGTGACCTCGCTGGTCGCGGTCTGGTCGGCAGTGTCGGCCCGGTTCTCGGTGAACAGGACGTGGTCGGGCTCGATGATCCCGTCGGTCCCGACCCAGTCCTCCCCGTAGGCCGGGGCCATGTTCACATCCACGAGGAAGACGCCGTCGTCGACCAGGGTGTCGGCCACATTGGCGAACACGTCGCCCAGCTCCCCCTCGGTCATGATGTGGTTGAGGCTCTCGAACAAGCAGATCACGGCGTCCACGGGCTCGTCGAGCTCGAAGGTCCGGGCATCGGCCCGGAGGAACTCGACGCCGGGCGCGTTGTTGCGGGCATAGGCCAGCATGGCCCGGCTCCCGTCGATCCCGACCATGTCGTAGCCGGCCTCCTCGAGCGCCGCGGTGACCTGCCCGGTCCCGCAGGCCAGATCCAAGATCCGGGCCGCCTCAGGAAGGTCGTCGAGGAGGATCTCCTCCAGGACCGGCAGGAGCTGGTCCCGGGAGGCTGGACCCCAGTACATGTCGTAGAACCACGCCAAGGGGTCGTAGTCCGAGTAGCTCTGGCTAGGGGCTAGCGCCATGGGGGGCCACCCTCAGCTCCCCCGGTCCCGTTTAAAAGTCCTTCCGGTGACGGCCCTGCTCCCCTGGTGGCCTGTGACCGGTCTCGCAGACCCCGGGTCCCCGGCACCGGCAGGCCCTGGGTCGCCCCGGCGAGCTCGGGGATGAAGATGTCAGCCTGCAACCACACGGTTCCAGCGTGGCAACATCTAAGCCGCCCCCCCCCCGTCTGGACCGGCGGGGGCTAGGGCAGGAAACGATGCCCATGGCTCACAAGAGAACCTCATCCCGACCGACCGCGAGGCTGCCCCCTGAAGGGTGGGTCGCCTACCTGAGCGCCATCGGCGCCTGGTTGACCATCAGCTTGGGCTTGGAGGCCATCGCCGAGCCCTCCGCGGCCACCGTCATCCTTCTCCAAGCGGGCCTCTTCGCCGCCTTCGGCGGGATCGCCCTCTGGTTCGCCCGTAGCTCAGGGGCCCTGCACTGCAGGATCTCGGCGCCGGCCTACCTGGCCCTGGCCGTCCTGGCTGTCCCGACCGCCGGCGGCGCGATCCCCTTGAACCCCCCGGCGCTCATGGCGCTCTGGTTGTTGATCTTCGTCGGTGCCTACGGGGCCGAGCACCTCGCGCGGGGCCGTGGCGACGGCTCGGATGCCAACGCCTGACCGCGCTTGCCGGACCGTCGACGGCGTCAGGCCGTGGCAACCCTTATCGCGCACCGGCCGGCTACCCGGGCGATGGCCGGGCAGGGGACCGCCGAGGGCACCGGAGAAGAGCAGGAGGCCCAGCAGACCCGGGACGTGACGGAGGTCGAGCCGCTACCGTGGTGGAGCTACCTGCTGGTGATCGCGTTGTGGATCGCGGCCACCGAGACCATGGAAGCCTTCGATGTCACCCAAGAGGCTCCCTACCTCTACCTGCTAGCCGCCCTCTTCTGGGCCTTCGGCCTGCTCTGCACCATGAACGGCCGCCAGTGCGGCGCCATCCACTGCCGGTTGAGCGGTCCCGCCTACATCCTCCTTGGCGTCGTGGCCCTGGCGGCAGCCGTCGGCCTCGTCACCATCGGCCAGCGGCCGCTCCTCTGGGCCTGGTTCGGCATCTTCGTGGTGGCCTACGGGGCCGAGTTCATCCTGGAGAAAGGCGGCTTCCGGTCGTCGACCGGTTGAGCCCAGGGATGGTCAGCCCTGGTCGGTCCACCGCTCCAAAGGCGGCTCGGGGACCTCCTCCCCGGACACCTGGGGGGACCTCGCTCGGCGGCTGCCGGCTTGGAGGGATGGGCTCGGGGCCCGGACCGGCATGCTCATCGTCGATCCCCCCCGGCCTTGGAGACCCGGTCGGTCAAGCGCTTCTCGGTCTCCTCCAGCCGCTCCTCGATCAGGTTGGCCAGCACGACGTAGATCGTGATAGCCGGCACGAGGGTGGCCACGACGTACCCGGCCAACAGGGCCGGGAGGCTCAGATCGACCATGGGTGGCTCTACCGGTACCCATGCCTAGGTTCCTGGGCAGGGACCTTGGTTCTTGCGGGGCCTATGCATCCGGCAGACCGGCACACGAACCCCCTAGCCCCTACGTCTAAGGGCTTCGCAGAGGGACCTAGCGATGAAGACGTCCATGCCGTGGGGGAAGGTCGTAGACGGGTTCCACCGCCGCAGCCTCGTGCTGATCGCCGCGGTCACCGTGATCTCCGCCATGGCAGGCACCGCCACGGCTCTGACCGTGGACACCGCCACCCTCGAGACCGAGGTCGTCAGCCTGTTCAGCGGTCAGACCCAGCAGAGCGAGCTGACCGTCAAGGCCTACGAGACCAAGTTCAAGGGTAAGAAGAAGATCGACGTGAGCGTCACCCTCCACAACCCGTCCTCGAGCACCAGCGCCCACGAGGGCAACGTGACCGTGCAACTGCTCGACGCCAACGACGCGGTGATCGCCGAGGCCACCAAGGCCACCGACAGCCTGGACCCGGGCACCGACCAGGACCTCTCCTACAGCTTCTCCCAGGCCAACCTGGTCGAACAGTACGACGAGACCTTCATCGTCATCGACCAGTCGAGCTGACGGGCGGTCGTGGGCCTAGGGGGCCGGCGCTTGCGCCGACCGGAACATCGCTGGTCCTGGAGGCGCCTAAAGGGATCACAGCCCTGCACGGACCCCGTGTGACCAGCCGCCTTGGGTCCTGGTCACCAAGGACACCGACGAGCTACCGTAGGGACAGGTTCATGGACGATGGACGACAACCGGGACCCCCGATGACGCGGGCCCACGCTACGCGCGCACCTCAGACCGGCGCCACGCCGGCCATCGACGAGCGCCAGCGAACCATCCTCGCCGAGCTCGCCCGGGAGGACGAGGCCACCGTCGCCTTCCAGGGCCTCAAGCGACGCCTGGAGCTCCACCAGCAGAAGTTGACGCGTTCCCTTGACCGCCTGGTCGACCACGGCCTGGTGGCCAGCACCGAGCACGGCTACCGCCTCACCGATGCCGGCTGGGAGCGCCTGGCCGGCCGCCAGACCAACGGGCCACGCTGCCGGGACCGGCCGATCGCCCAGATGCTCCTGCCCCCGGACCTCGAGGTCGAGGCGGTGGCCGAGGCGCTGGCCGAGCGCTGGTTCAAAGGCCTTCGGTGGTACGGACGGGCCGACGGACCCGGCGAGACCACGCTCATCTGGCTCACCGAGGGGGCCCACGACATCGTCCGCTTGCGCCTGGCCGGCTCGACGGCCACGGTCACCACCGACTGCTGCCAGGAGCTGGAGGTCTCGACCTACGCTGCCCTCCATCCCATCCTCTCGGCGGTCACCGAGCTCTACCCTGGCGACAGCCAGGCCGCCTGAGCCCACCCTCCCACCGCCCCTCTGGCCGGTGACCGGCCCGATCCGTGACCTGGTCACACCGTGACCGTCTCACGACCCCGGCCCGTCAACAAGGCCCGGGCGAACCTACACCTCCCTGCGGCCCCTGCCGCAGGAGACCCCAAGCATGACCCACCGACGATGTTGCTCGCCAAGCCTGCCCATCAGACGCTGCTTCCCCACCCGGGATGAGCGGATCGAACGCCTGGAAGCCTACGCCGAGGCGCTGGAGGCCGAGCTCCAGGGCGTCGGTGAGCGTATCCAGGCTCTCGCGGAGGGCGACGAGACGTGAGCGCCGACCCGCTGGGCCTGCTGCCCGGCATCCGGGACCCCGACGGGCCGGGTCGCCGGCCAAGCCCACCCTGGCCGAGGCCCTACCCACAGGGGCCCTGACCTCTGGTCCCCGCCGCCTGGGCGGCCCGGGCGACCCGGGCCGCATCCAGGCCCACCTGTGAAACCTTGAAATGGGACCCCTTCTTACGAGGCCTCGATGCCCGCCCGCCAGGACCCCTTCAACGCGTTCAAGACCATCGAGGTCAACGGGTCCGAGCACCGGATCGCCGATCTCAAGGCCCTGGAGGAACAGGGCCTCTGTGAGCTCGACAAGTTGCCGGTCTCGATCCGCGTCCTCCTCGAGTCGGTG
>CAZBKU010000170.1:0-7077 GCA_964492585.1 uncultured Thermoplasmatales archaeon
AGCCTGGATCGGATCGAGGACCTGATCGATCGATCCCTCCTCTTCTCCCGGTTGGAGCAGGCAGAGGACGTGGATGCCACCGAGGTCTCGCTCCAGGCTCTGATCAGCGACACGGTGGAAAGCCTGGTGCCGCTGGCCGCCTCCCGTGGCGTCGGTCTTGAGGTCGAGCTTGGACCCATCGCTCCCTACAGCGCCAGCCAACTCTTCGGTCAAGCCGTCGAGAACCTGGTGTCCAACGCGATCCGGTGGAGCCCGCGGGGCCAGCCCGTCGAGCTCATCGGCGAGGACGAGCCCGACCGGTGGCATCTCAGGATCAGCGACCACGGGCCCGGCATCCCGATCGAGAAGGTCGAGGAGGTCTTCGAGCGGTTCGAGCAGGGACGCGACGGGAGCCCAGAGGGCCACGGTCTGGGCCTGGCCATCGCGCAACGGATCATGGATCTCCACCAGGGAAGCATCAGCATCGCGGAGACACCCGGCGGGGGGGCCACTTTCGTCCTCACGGTCCCCAAGGACCACGGAGGAACCTCGGCGGGGACCACCCGGGCGACCGGGACCCGGGCAGCCAAGACCCGCGCTCAAGGAGGTACCACCTGATGGCCATCGAGACCGAGAACGCAGAGGCGGCGGTCCCCGCGGGCCCGACCGAACATGCCCGCGCTAGAGCCGAGCACGTCGTCCAGCAGATCATCGACCGGTGGGCTGCCCGGGGCATGCTCGACGAGCGCTCGGTGGCCTCCCTACGCGACCGCGTGCTGGCCTCCCTGGCAGGCGAGGCCGACCACCACCTGCGCCAGCTCCTGGCCAGGATCACCACCGAGCTTGAGCTGGCTGCTGCCAGCGATGAGGCCAACGGTGTCGATAGCGCCCTTCTCGGGCGCCTCCCAGACCTCATGGACGCCCTGGACCGCGCCCAGGAGGTCGTCGAAGCCTTCCTGGATGCCAACGAGATCACCCAGCTGATCATCCAGCTCCACCTGAGGACCTTCGACCTATCCGAGGATCTCAAGCGCAAGATCCAGACCCTTGGCCTGGCCGGCGGTGCCACCGGGCTCGACGTCGACCTTGCCGAGACCCGCATCGAGGCCGACCCCCTCAAGCTCGTCGACTCGCTCCTCCACGTCATCTACGAGATCCAGGATCACGCCCCGCCCGATCAGGCTACCCACGTCCAACTGGGGCCCCAGGGCTCCCAGGCCGTCGGGTTCGTGGGGGTCCATGGCGATAGCCTCCCCCCCGAGACGCTGCTCAAGGCCCTGGATGCCCCCCTGAACCTGGAGCAGGACACGATCGACATGGCCTATGTCCGGGCGGTCATCGAACGCCACGGAGGCACCATCTCCGTCCAACGGTCAGGGGACCTCGTCGGTTACGGCTTCACCCTCCCCCGCAAGCAGGGGTCGAAACGATGACGCTGTGCCTTCGGACCTGTCCCGGACCCGCCACGGTCAAATACCTGGAGACGGCGAACCCAGGACCACGGCGGTCCCCGGTGGACCGGTCGGCGCCCTCCCCAACCCGGGATGCAGGGCCTCGGCACGGCCCGGCGACCCCAGCGTCCAGGAGCGACCTCCATGGCTGACGCCAGCACAGACCCGCTGCCTCACGACCCCGCAGACACCGACCAGGCCGCCGCCCGAGACCTGGTCAAGGGGGTCGTCGAGGCCTGGCACGAGAACATGGGCTCCGAGGGCGTTGGGACCCTGCGCGACCACGCCCACCAGGCCATGGCCGAGGAAGCCACCCATCGTCTGCGCCAGGTCCTGGCCGAGATCGACGCTCACCTGGAGCTGGCCGCCCACGGCTGCCGTGTCGATCACGATCCGGAACCGTTCCTCTCACGCTACCCGCGGATCGTCAAGAGCCTGGACCGCACCACCAAGCTCCTGGAGACCTACCTGGAGGGCCACGAGGTCATCAAACAGATGGTCGACCTCGACCCCGAGCCCTTCGACCTGGCCCAGAGCCTCACCCAGCGGCTCGAGCTGGCCGACGCGTTCATCGATCAGGTTCCCGTGGAGGCCCAGATCTCTCCGGTCTTCATCGAGGGCGACCAGCTCAAGCTCCTGGACGTCCTGATGCACCTGATCAGCCGGTTCCAGAGCCTCGGTCAGGCCGGCGACGCCGTCGAGGTCCACCTCACCCCGGAGGGCGCCTGGGCCCACGGCTTCGTAGGCCTGCGACCCGGCCGCCTGGGAGCCAGGGACCTGGTCCGGGCCCTGGGCCGGCCCGCCGACACCGAGGGTCCCCGCTTCGATGTCATCTACGCACGAGCCGTGCTGGAACGCCACGGGGGGTCCATGTACGTGGAACGTACCCCCGAGGACGCCTGCGGCTTCGGTTTCGATCTTCCCTTGATCTCCCCAGACGGTGAACCACCGTGACCGATCCTAAACTGATCTACATCGCCGACGACGAGCCCGAGCTCCTGGCGGTCATGCAGGAAGCCTTGGAGACCGCCGGGTACCGCGTCGAGGCCTTCCCGACAGGTGACGCCCTCCTGGAGGCCGTCGAGGACAACGTCCCCGACCTGATCCTTCTCGACATCAACATGCCCGGCCGGTCCGGTTGGGAGGTCCGTGGCGCCCTGCGCGACATGGATCAGGCCAGCCAGGTACCCGTGATCGCGGTCACCGCCCAGGGGGGCGACAGCGTCGAGCAGTCGGCCACCAACACCCTGGGCTTCGCCGGCTTCCTGCGCAAGCCCTTCAAGATGGCCGACCTCTGGAAGAAGGTCGAGTCCGCCCTGGCCAACACCACCGAGGCGTGACCCGGCCCCGCATCGGGCCACGATCCTCCCACAGGGGTAGGCTAACCCCTCCCGTCCGGTGCTAGAGCCAAGGCCTGAGTGGCCCCGCTGGGGCTCGGGGGACCTGGTTCGTTCTCGCTAGCCTCTTATAGCGTCCCATGCCGAACGTCATCTATCCCAGCCTGGGGCAGGCCTCGACAGCCCTGCCCCCTGGCAGGAGGTCCCCATGGCTACCTCCGGTGAAGACCCCGTCACGACCGACAGCCTCCTCGAGAGCTACCGGGAGCGGACCCGGCGGCTGGTCGGGGACCTGCTTGAGGAGAAGGACCGGCAGGGGGAGACAGACGCCGCGCGCCTGGTGGACATGGTCTACGCCGCCGTCCTCGAGGAGACCGGATGGGAGCTCCGCCAGATCCTCACCCACCTCAGGACCAGGTTGGAGCTGGCCCACCACCGCGGCAAGCAGGACGAGCCCCCGCTCGACCCCCAGGAGATCGAGGGGCTTCTGGGATCCATCGACCGGGCCTCGGCACTGCTCGAGGTCTCCCTCGACCGGGACGAGACCGCCAAACATCTCATCCCCATGGAGACCGAGGCCTTCGACCTGGCCGAGACCCTCGACAAGTGGCTCCACAAGGAAGGTTTGCTCCCCCACACGGACATGAGCTTCCACATCGAACCGGCCCCGGTGCGCGGTGACCGGGTCAAGCTGGCCAAGGCCATCGGGACCATGGCCAGGCGCTTCCTGGCCGACCTCCCGGACGGTGGCGAGGTCATCGGCCGCGTGGCCTGGGCCGAGGAGGTCGTCGGTGGGTTCGTGGGCCAGCGAGGCGGCAAGCTGTCGCTGGAGGAGCTGATGAACGAGATCTCGAGCCCGTTGCCGGTCGGGGAGCTCCGGTTCGACCTGGCGCTGGTGCGGGCCATCATCGAGCGTCACGATGGGACCATCGAGGTCCACCGGCTGGATGACGAGACCGTGGGGTTCGCCTTCGAGCTGCCCGCCCTCGACAAGGAGTGGGTCTGACATCATGCCAGGGCCTGGGGCACGCCGCTTGCTGCCTGCTGGGCAGCGCCAGCCTTCCCAGGCCCGCCGTCCCACCCCGGTGGCCGCGCTCGGCGGTCCGGTCCTGGCCCAAGGCCTGCTCCCCGTCGCCTGGGCCTGGCTTCTGATCCCGCTGGTCTTGGGTCTCGGCGCCCTGGCCCTCCACCTGTCCAACAGAGCCCGGGACCTGGAACGTCAGGCAGCCAAGGCCGAGGCGGGGCAGGAGCGCTTCGCCGCCCTCTACGAGGCGCTGCGCGACACCAGCGAGGCCTTCGGCATCCCGACCGTCCTGGCCGATGCCCACGACGGGACCATCCAGGAGGCCGACGCCGCCTTCGCTGAACTGGCAGGCACCAGCAGACAGCGCCTACGGGGTCGGTCGCTCTGGGGCCTGCTCGACATGGACCCGGGTGCCGTCAACCGCCAGCTCCAGCAGGCCGGCGGCACGGTCATCTGGCAGGCCACCCTCTCGCCGGAGCACACCGATCCCGACGGGAGGTCCGCGGTCGAGGTCGAGCTGGTGGCCTCCCGCGTCCCGGGTTTGCGGCCCGCCCGGGTCGTGATCCAGATCCGAGGCCTGGCCGATCACCGCAGCGCCGAACAGGCCCCCAGCACCTGGCAAGGTCTGCTCGACGGCATCCCTTCGCTCGTCCTCAGCTTGGACATCGACGGCCGGATCACCTTCCTCAACCAGGATCTCCCAGGGACCTCCCGCGACCAAGCCATGGGGCAAGCGCTCTCAGACCTGATCGACCCCGGCCACCGGGCCCGCATGGAACGGGCCCTGGAGACCACCCTCGAGGACGGGGAGGTCTCCAAGGTCACCCTGGCCTGGACCAGGGACCCCGACGACCGGGTCTACGATGCCCACGTGGTCCCCATGGATCAAGATCAGAGGGTCCAGGGCGCCGTGGTGACCGCCAGTCCCGTGCCCGCGGAGCCCGAGGTACCGGCAGCCGACGATCCAGAGCTCCTCAGCCACGCTGAGGCCTTCTTCCACGCCACCCTGGACGCGCTGTCGATGGCCATCGCCATCGTGGACCACGAGGGCGTGATCACCGCGGCCAACCGGGCCTGGCGGTCCGGCTTCGATGGGCACCTGCCCACCGAGGAGGCCGGGCAGGTCGGCACCGACCTCATCGAGGCCCTCACCGCCGCCCAGGGGCCCGGCCGAGCCAGCCACCGGACCGTGGCCCGGGGCATCCGGGCGATCATCGAGGGCCACGAGGAGAGCTTCACCCGGGAGTACGCCGAGCCAGGGGAGAGCCAACGCTGGGTCGAGGTCCAGGTCGTCCCCTTCGAGGGTCCCGGTGACCGGGGCGCGATCATCACCTACGAGGACACCACCGACCGCAAGCGGGCCGAGCAGGAGCGGGAACGGGCCAGCGAACAGTTCGAGGTCGCCGTCGGTGACCTGGCCCGCTCAGTGGGTGTCGCCGCCGATCCTCTGCAGGCCGCCGAGCGCTTGGTCAACGCAGCCTTGCGTGTCACCCGGACCCGGGTCACGGCTGCCGTGGATCCCGGCGGCATCATCTCGCTGAGGGGCCGGACCGAGGCAGACCGCCAGGAGGCCCACGACCTCCTCCACGCCGACCCGTCGGCCTTCGAGTGGATCTCGGCCAGCCTGCCGGATGCCGAGCGCCCGGTCAACCTGGTCGCCCTGCCAGAGGGCGACGAGCTGACCGACAGCGACCGCAAGAAGCTGGAGATCCTGGCCACCCAGGCCTCCCTGGCGCTGCAGCGGGCAGAGGTCCTGGAACGGGTCCGGACCGCCTACGAACGCCTGGATCGCTCGCTTGAGCAGAAGCAGGTGTTCATGGATGTGCTCAGCCACGATCTCAAGAACCCGTTGGCCGTGGCCCGGGGCCGCATCGAGCTGCTCTCCATGAAGAACCCCGAGGTCCAGAACGACCTCGAGACCGTCGAGGAGAGCCTGGACCGGGCCGAGGATCTCATCGAGAAGGCCGTGCTCTACTCCAAGCTCGAGGACCAGGAGGACATCGAGCGAGGCGAGCGCGACCTGGTGACCATGGTCTGGGAGGTCGCAGACGCCATGCAGCCCCTGGCCGAGGAGCGCAGCATCGAGCTCGGGGTCGATGCCCCCGAGTTCCTGATCTGTGCTGCCCACCCGATGCTCGGCCGGGCCATCGAGAACCTGGTCTCCAACGCCATCAAATGGAGCCCAGAGGGAGAACAGGTGGGCGTCGAGCTGGAGCGGGATGGCGAGATCGCCCGGTTGGCTGTCGTCGACCATGGGCCGGGCATCCCGGCCGAGGAACGCCGCAAGCTCTTCACCCGGTTCTCCCGGGTCGACCGGTCGGGGGTCAAGGGCACCGGGCTGGGCTTGGCCATCGCCAAGCGGATCGTCGAGATGCACAAGGGAGTCATCTGGGTCGAGGAGACCCCCGGCGGCGGCTCGACCTTCCTGATCGAGATCCCCCGGGAACCAGGCCACCAGCTCGACCGAGGCACCGCCGAGGCCAGCCCCCAAGCGGCGACCGACGACGGTGCTGGTCCCGGCGCCGACCTACACGGCGTCGGCGAGCCGCCGGACCTGGGCGAGGTCGGTGAGAGCTGAGCCGACGGCCGGCGTCGCCGACCAGCCTGCAGGCTTTTGAAGGGGCCCCCTGTTGGCCTGCGTGATGCCAGCAGGTCCCCGAGCAGCGCTCGTGACCGGTGCCAGCCGTGGGATCGGCGCGGCCACCGCCCAGCGCCTGGCGATGGACGGGTTCGACGTCGTCGTCCACTACCACGAGGCCGAGGATCGTGCCCACGCGACCGCCGAGACCGTCGAGGCGGCCGGCCAGCAGGCCCTGGTCGTCCAGGCCGACATCGCCGACCCGGACCAGGCCCAAGCCATGATCGACGATGCCCTGGCCACCTTCGACCAACTGGACACCCTGGTCAACAACGCCGGGATGTACCCCCGTCAGCTCATCGAGGAGATCGAGCCCGAGGACTGGGACCGTGTCCTGTCTGTCAACGCCGGCGGGGCCTTCCACGTGACCCGGTCCCTGGTCGGCCAGCTCAAGGCCCGCGGCCAGGGCCGCATCGTCAACCTGTCCAGCATCCTGGGCGAGCGCGGATCCAAGCACGGGACCCACTACAGCGCCAGCAAGGCCGCCTTGCTCGGGTTCACCAAGAGCCTGGCCCGGGAGCTGGCCCCCGAGGGCATCCTAGTCAACGCCATCTGTCCCGGGTACATCGAGACCGACATGCTGGCCGAGGACACGCCAGAGAAGCGCGCCAGGCGCGAGGAGAAGGTGCCCGTGGGCCGCGTCGGCCA
>CAZBKU010000171.1:0-6940 GCA_964492585.1 uncultured Thermoplasmatales archaeon
GAACGCGCCCAACACGCGTCCCAGCAGGGTGATGGGGACCACGTCGCCGTACCCCACGGTCGTCAGGGTGATCACCGCCCACCACAGGGTCTCTGGGATGCTGGAGAACGCCTCGGGTTGAGCCTCGTGCTCGACCAGGTACATCAGGCTCGACGAGAGGAGGACCAGGACGCCGACGGTGAACAGGGTCATGACCAACTGCTGGCGTTTGGCCCGGAACACCCGTCCCATGGACCGCATCGCCTTGCTGTACCTGCCCAGCTTGAGGACCCGGAAGATGCGGAACATACGCAGGATCCGCAGGAACCGCAGGTCCAGTCCCACCACCAGCGGCAGGTAGAACGGGAGGACGGCCAAGAGGTCGACGATGGCCAGGGGTGTCGCGACCCATCGCAACCGACCACGCACGGCCCCAGGGAAGGCCGGGTCCTCAGGGATCGCCCAGAGCCGGACCAGATACTCCACGGTGAAGACGGCAACGGAGAGGATCTCGAAGGCGTCGAACCAGACACCGTAGGCCGCATCCAGGGTCTGCACGCTCTCGAGGAGGATGGCGACGACGTTGAGCAGGATCAGCCCCAGGACCCCGGTGTTGATCGTCCGCGATACGAGGCTCCTGTTGCCGACACGGAGGACCTCATGGACGCGTCGCCGTAGCCCCACGACCTGCTCACCTGGCTGGGTGACCGCGGCCCTGGACCATCAACGGCGCGGTTCTGGTCGACGGTCCGGCCTGCGACGGGGGTGGCTCTTATCTTCCCCATGCCCATGGCCCGGTGGACATGGCCGAGCCTCCAATCCCCGCGCGCTACGCCATCCTTCTCGAGTTGCTCCGCGAGGGGCCCTCCCGGGCCAGCGACCTGGTCGACCCCACCGACCTGACCCTGCAGGGCGTCTCCTACCACCTGAAACAGCTGGCCAGCGACGGCCTGGTGGTCATCGAGCAGGAGGGCCGCCGCGCCCGGCTCACCCAACAGGGCATCGAGGCGCTGCACGAACACTTCCAGGGCCTCAAGGCCTTCGTGGACCTGGCCCTCTCGGAGATGCTGCACGTCGAGGAGTGCGTGGCCGTAGCCGACCAGGCCCTGGAGGAGGGCGACGAGGTCGGCTTGTTCATGGTCGACGGGCGCCTGGTGGCCCGCCAGGAGACCAGCCCCAGCTCCGGCCGGGTGCGCGTGCCCGGGGAGGCCGGTGACCTGGTCGTGATCTCAGGGCTCTCCGGCGTGGTGGACCTGGCCCCCGGGCGCGTCGACGTCGTTCGTTTACCCCGGGCCTCCAGGCTTCCCGAGCCCTCGGCCCTGGCCGATCTGGTGGACCAGGCGGTCCCCGGATGGGACGTGCTCGCGCTGGCGGGCCTGGAGGCCGAGGTCATGGCCCAGCGGTGCGGGCTCGATGACCAGGGCGAGGTGGTCCGGTTCGCCGCCGGCCCGGCGGCCCGCAACGCCGCCGACGTGGGGCTGGATGTCTTGGTCGTGGCTAGCCAGGACACGGTCCGTGGCGTCCTCGAGGCCGTGGAGGATCGGGATGGGCCGACCCCGTCGAGCCCGGAGGTCCACACCCACGACCTGCCGGGGACCTGACCGGGCAGAACCCCACCGGCTGGGGTTTTAGGCCCGGCGACCGTTCGGCCGTCATGTACCAGGCCAAGGATCCCGAGTCGGAGTCGGCCGAGGAACTCCTGTCCCGCGGGTTCGAACCGGTGGGCCGGGAGGACTGGGTGATGCTGGTCATCGCAGCCCTCGACGTGCTCCTGCTGCTGGCCAAGGATGTCTACGGGGCGTTCATGCCGACGCTCGTGGAGCAGATCATCGTCGGCGTGGACCTGGTCATCGTCGGCATCTTCGCCATCGAGTTCCTCTCCGAGATGTTCCGCGCCTCCAGCAAGCTGCGGTACACCAAGAACCACTGGTACGAGGTCGTGGGGCTCGTGCCGATCGCGCACTGGGGCTTCCGGGCCTTCCGCCTGGTCCGCCTGCTGCGGTACTGGGTCGTCTTGAACGTCCCGGCCGAGCGCTACCACGACCGCTCCTGGCACGCGGCCCTGGTGCGAGGGATCATCGGTCACTACCGTGGCGTGCTGCTGGAGGAGATCACCGACCCCATCGTGATGGCCAGCATCAGCGCCATCGAAGGACCGCTGACGCGTGCGCGGTTCGCCGGCACCATCGGTGACCGCCTGGACACGCGCCGGGACCACCTGCAGACGATGGTCCGCGATGCCGTCGAGAAGACCAAGGGTGTGGGCCCGCTGCTCTCGACCCGAGCCGGCCGACGGCTGGTGGTCCAGGTGACCGACGAGGTGCTCGACCAGGTGATCCTCACGCTTCGTAGCGACGAGCTGAACGAGGTCCTCGGGGAGTCGATCCAGGACGTCCTCGACGAGCTGCGGGAGAAGGTCAAGGAGAAGGAGTACCGGGTGGCCGGCGGCAGCCGGCTGCGCCCGGCCTTCGGGTCCTCGGGTCGACCCCCGGACGAGGGTGCCGGCTGAGGCGCGCGGCGGTCCAACGGCCGCCATCCGGGGCCAGGCTCATCAGGGCCAAGCGCGCTGCCCCAGCCATGCCTCCTTCGCCCACCCACGCCCGCGACGATACCGACGACCGGCTCTCCCGAGGTCTTGAGCCGGTGGACGCCGGCGAGTGGCTCATGCTGGGTCTGGCCACCGTCAACGTGCTGCTCCTCTTCGCGGCCGACGCGTACGCCGCCTTCCTGCCAGCCCTGGTCCTCAAGCTGGTGGTCCCCATCGATCTGGCCCTGGTCCTGATCTACGCGGTCGAATACCTGGGCCGGCTGGCTCGGGCCGATCGCAAGACGGCCTTCGTACGGAACCACTGGTACGATCTGATCGGCCTGGTGCCGATCAGTTCGGTGACCTTCCGCGCCTTCCGGCTGGTCCGCGTGGTCCGGATCTACGTGGTCAGCCGGCTGGAGTGGGAGGGGGAGCCCTCGTGGCACAAGGCCTTCGTGCGCGGTGTGGTGCGCCGTTACCTGGACATCCTGCTCCAGGAGCTGACCGCTCCTCTGCTCTTCGCCGGTGTCCAGATGGTCAAGAAGCCGCTCAAGAAGGCTCGGTTCGCGGCCATGATGGGGCGGATCCTGGACACCCAGCGGCGTCAGGTGAAGGCCGTGGTCGGGGTGACGCTTCGCAACACCAAGGGTCTCAAGCAGGTGGCCGGCACCCAGGCCGGTCGGCGGTTGACCGACGCGGTGACCGAGGCGGTGATGGACACGGTGGTGGACACCCTGAAGAGCGACGAGATGAACGAGCTGATCGCCAACGCGACCGAGGACGTGCTCAACGAGGTCACGGCTGGCATGACCGGGGCCACGCCGCCGGTGGCCGAAGCCATGGAGGCCACTGGGGCCGCTGAGACCGGTCAGGTGAGCGCTTGATCAACCTACCCCCAGGGGTTGGCCATCTCGCGGACCCTGGTCCTGTAGAACCGTGCCAGGAAGTAGACCATGGAGAGCAGGAACAGCCCTGCCTCGATGGAAGCGCGAAGGAGGTACTCTCCGTAGACGGCGGCGTCGACCTGGGACCAGTAGCCGACCTTGAACACATCGTGCACCAGGACCACGAGCGCGACAGAGCCGAGGCCAACCAGGACGATGTCGAGGTAGAACAGGAGCTGGTTCTTCTGCCGGGTGTCCATGGGCATCCCATCCCTCCATGCGAGAGCGTGGGTCAAGAACGTGTCGGTTCGAGGCGACCCTCACTCGGGGGAGCGCATCAGGGTGAGGAAGATGCCGGGGATCAAGGCGACGAGCCCGGTGATGAAGAAGAAGGCGTTCATGCCCAGCTCCCAGGACAAGCCGAGACCACCGGGGCCGATGTTGCTGGCCTCGAACCCGAGAGCGGTGACGATGAAGGCCAGGCCGATCCAGATGGACAACGGGGTGTCGAACTTCCCGTCGCTGTCCTTGGTGAACAGGCGCATCGGGCCGTGCAGACCCGCGGTCCTATTTCAGCGTTCTGCCAGGCCGCCAGGGGCCCTGGGCAGGTGACCCAGGCCCGTCCCTCGTCGGCGTCATCCGCTCCCCGCAGACGCCGGAGGTCGTCATATAGACGACCTTAACCATGAGAGGCGTCACGGATCCCTACCAGGGCACGACCGTCTAACGGTTCATCCAAAAAGGCTATGAACCCCCCAGCAGGCTGGAGGCACGATGCTAAGGGTCCGTGCCGTCACGGTCTTCGCTCTGTCCCTGGCCGCTCTTCTTGCGTTGGCCGGGGTCAGCGGAGCCGAGACGCCGGGCACCGAGGACGTCCGCCTGGAGGATCCTGCCGGCCAGGCCGACGAGATCGAGCTGGATGCCGTCAGCGACGAGGTCGAGGGCGCCACCGGCCAAGAGGACGCCAGCGCCCTGGAGGAGATCAGCGAACTGCTCGGCTCAGCTGCCAGCGCGGTCGCCGATGCTGTCATCGCCAGCGCCGGCGCCATCGCCGATGTCTCCGTGGCCATCGGGCACGGCCTGTGGACCGGGATCACGGCGGTCGGCGACGGCTTGGTCTGGACGGTCACCGCCATCGCTGACGGCCTGGCCTGGACCGGCCAGATGCTCTGGACAGGTCTTGCCACCACCGGCGATGCCATCGCCTGGCTCGGCGTCCAGATCGGCCACGGCACCGTGGCCATCGGCAAGGGCCTGTGGAGCGGCACCACCGCCATCGGTAGCGGGCTTGCCTGGACCGGCCAGATGCTCTGGACCGGCCTGGTCGCCACCGGTGACCTGCTCGTCGCCGGCAGCCTGGGCGCCTGGGGTCTTCTCACCCAGCTGGGTGCGGCCCTGATCGGTGCCTGGCCCGAGGACCCCCGCCACCAAGCGGCAGCCGCCAGCGCAGCCGGCGGTACCGCAGCTGCCATGGGCGCGGCCGCCTGGTACACCAAGGCCTGGCGGTACGCCCGCTACCTGCCCTTCCTGGCTCCCCTCTACACGCGGTTGTCCCGCGAGGACCTGCTAGACCACCCCATGCGCCAGGAGATCCACGCGCTGATCCAGGAGAAGCCGGGCATCCACATGAGCGAGCTGGGCCGCGAGCTGGAGGCCTCCTGGGGCACGCTGCTCCACCACCTCGACAAGCTTGAGAAGGCCCGGTTGATCCTCAGCGAGGACACCTCGGGCAAGCGGTGCTTCTTCCTGCCGGGCCAGGTCAGCCGGGAGCACAAGGACATCCTGCCGGCTCTCGAGAACGAGACCGCCCGGGCCATCGCCGAGCACTTCGCCGACAACCCTGGGGCCACCCAGAAGGACGCCGCCGACGCTCTAGACCTCTCGGCCGCGCTGGTCAGCTGGCACGTCAAGCGCCTCGAGAAGGCCGGTGTCCTGACCCGGACCCGCGAGGGCCGGACCAAGAAGGTCGGCGTCACCCAGGCCGCCATGACCGCCATGGCGGCGGCCTGAGACCCTCTCCCACCGATCAGGGACAGATCGCCCGAACCAGGGCCTGTTCCCGTGACCAACCCGGCCACCCCATGATTTAACAGGCCCCCCATCATCGGTGGGGGTGGCGATGAACCTCTCCCGCCCCGCGATCGCGATCTGCTTGACGCTTACCCTGGTCCTCGCCGGCTGCGCCTCACCCGGAGGTCCGGACACCGAGACCGCCGGTGAACTGACCCTTGCACCCGGCTCTTCGGCTTCAGCTCCCTTGACCTTCGAGGGGGTCAACGCCACCCCCGACGACGCCCAGCTGTCGGTGACCGATGACGACGGCTTGGACGTCCAGCCGCCCGAGACGCTGCTGGCCGGTGACAACGGCACCCTCAACGCCTGGCTGGCCGTGGCCGCGCCAGAGGATGCCGAAACCGGTGAGCACCAGGTCGCCGTGACCCTGGGGGGTCCCGACGGCCAGAGCCAAGATGCTGTGGTGGACGTCGAGATCACACAGCCCAACGAGACGCT
This sequence comes from uncultured Thermoplasmatales archaeon, assembly GCA_964492585.1. GTDB lineage: Archaea > Thermoplasmatota > SW-10-69-26 > SW-10-69-26 > SW-10-69-26 > CAYXGD01. The sequence goes on from CAZBKU010000171.1 coordinate 5,902, forward strand.
GGCCGAGGGTGAGATCGCCATGCTCCACCTGACCGCTCGGACCCCTGACGGCACGGTGGCGTTCACCACCGACCAGAACGTCAGCCAAAGCCCCTTCCCGAAGACCGAGAGCTTCCAGCCGCCCCAGCGGCCGGGCCCAACCCAGGTCCCGCTCCAGGAGCGCGCCCAGCTGCCCGGTGACCTGCTCGAACGCCTCGTGGGTGCCGGGGTGGGCCAGGACCTGTCCACCGAGATCCCCGAGGCCTTCGGCCCGGAGACCATCGAGCAGAACCAGAGCCGGCAGGAGACGATCGAGAGGACCCAGGAGCAGCAGCGATCGACCGAGGTGCCCCGGCAGATCGCCGAGCAACAGCAGCTGATCGACAGCTCCACCCAGGAGGGCGATGAGCTCGAGATCCCCGGTACGCCTCTTCCGTACGTCGTCGAGCACCTGAACGAGACCGCGGTCGTCCTCTCCTTGGACGTCGGAGAGAACGAGACCTACACGCTCCAAGAGGCCTGGCCCGATGGGACCGAGGTGACCAACGTGACCGAGACCACCGTCACCCTCTACACGACCCCGACCCACGAGCCCGGTGAGCGGTTCACGTGGAACCCGGATTGGCCTGAGGCCACCGAGATCGTGGAGCTCACCGACGAAGAGGTCGTCCTCGAGCACAGCCCCGAGGTCGGCACGACCTACACCCAGCAGGGCCAGCAGGGCCAGATGGTCGAGCTGACCGTGGCCGAGCTCACCGAGGATGAGATCATCGTCCACCAGGACAACCCGCACCCCTTGGCCGGCCAGACGATGACCTTCGAGATCCACATCGACGGCCGCCAGGAGGCACCGCAGCGCGGCATGGGTCAGCCTGGCCAACCGAGCCCGAGGTAGATAGCCGAGATCTCCGCGAGGCTCGGTTGGTGCCGGGCCTCGTGTCCTCCCCTTTCTCAACCAGACCAGCGACGCAGCTCGGGCCTATGACAGCTCCCCGCCAAGCGATCTGACCGGAGCAGAGCGTCGACAGCTCGGGGTCTTGAGCCGGACGAGCTGGGCAGT
>CAZBKU010000172.1:0-6861 GCA_964492585.1 uncultured Thermoplasmatales archaeon
CTTGAGCCGACAGACGAGGCCCGGGAACTGCTCGGGCTCGTACTCGGCGTTGTCCAGGGCGAGAGCGATGCTCTGAAGATCGAGCTCCGTGTCGAGCGAGGTCGAGGCGACCACGTTCTCGATCTTGATCTTTGGCTTCTCTGCGGCCATGCGGGAACTCCCTAAGACCTCTATATAAAAGGCCCCTTTTAAAACCTTTTATGAGGGGGGCTGGCCCCGCCGAACCCGGCGTCAGGCGCTGCAGCGTACGACCAGGGGCGCGAGGAAGGTCGACCCTAGCCTCTCACGTAGTAGGTCGGTTGCCCTTCGTGGCGGGGGGTGACACCCCTGGTCCTCTGGCCCACTCGACGGGGACACACCCGGTCTCGACCCCGGTGACAGGCGGGGCCAACCAAGGGGGTCGACACACGTCAACAGATATGTAGGGGCCTCCTACAGGGGGATGGTGACCTGATGCCCGCCAAGGCCCCTGACCGTGACTACCTGGACACGTTCCTCCAAGGTGCCCGGTTCGCGCTGTTCGCCGTGGAAGCACGGCTGCGTGAACAGGAGCTGGCCGACGAGGACGAGATCGAAGCGACGCTGGATGAGTTCCACGACCTCTTCCGCAGCGTCCGCGGTAGCATGGAAGAGGGATCCCCCTTGGTGACGCTCACCTCGGACTACCTGGGGAAGAACTAAGCCGAGCACCCCAGCTCCTGACGCGTGGTGGCGTCAGGCGCTGGGGACCCCGGATCGTCGCGCGGCCCCCACCGGGCCAAGCGGATCAAGGATCCGGTGCACGACTTCATCCAGGTGGACCCGTACGCCGTCGACCTGATCGATCATCCCGCCGTCCAACGGCTACGGTTGATCCGGCAGACGGGCACCGCCCACCTCGTCTACCCGGGCGCCAACCACACGCGGTTCGAGCACTCCCTTGGCGCCCACCACCTCTCCAACGTGGCAGCCGAGGCCCTGGATCTCTCCGACCAGGAGACCCGGATCCTGGGCGCAGCCGCGCTCCTCCACGATGTCGGCCACGGCCCGTTCTCCCACCTCTCCGAGGTCGTCTTCGAGGCGACCACCGGCAAGGCCCACGAGGATCTCACGGTCCAACGGATCGACGAGGACCTGGCCTCAAGGCTCGAGGAGCACGGGATCCCGGCCCGGGAGGTCAAACGCCTGATCGTCGGCGATCACCGGCTCAAGGGCCTGGTCTCCGGGCCCCTGGACGTCGACCGGATCGACTACCTGATGCGCGACGGCCACTACACCGGGGTGGCCACCAGCGTGGACGCCCAACGGTTGATGGCCACGGTCGGCCTCCACGAGGACCAGATCGTGCTGACCCGGGACGGCCAGGGGGCCGCTGAGAACCTGCTGGTCACCCGCTTCTTCATGCACTCGGCGGTCTATTTCCACCACACCTGCCGGGCCGGCGAGCTGATGCTCCAGCGGGCCATGTTCGACCTGGTCGAGGGCGGCAAGCTCGACCCTCTGGAGCTGGCCGGGATGGATGACTACGCCTTGATCGCCCGGCTCCGCAAGGACCCTGACGAGCCGGGCCGGATGGCCCAGCGCGTCCTCGACCGCGACCTCTCCAAGGTCGCCCTGGAGGTCCCCTACCGGGCCCTGGAGGACCGGTGGGTGGACACCTTCTCGGGCAACGTCGACCGGTTGCGGGATCTGGAGGCCAAGATCGCCGACCGGGCCGGCGTGCCCGGCCACCATGTCCAGGTCGACGCGCCCACACCGCCCTCGCTGCCCGAGGTCGACGCACCGGTGCTCGTCGGGGATCAGGTCGAGATGCACTCCGAGGCGTCGACCATGGTCCGATCGTTGGCCCAGGCCCACCAGGACCACTGGCACTTCCGCGTTTACGCGTTGCCCGAGAGCCGGGAGGCCATCGCCAAGGCCGCACCCAAGGAGCTCTCGTTGGAGCGGCCGCTGGACGAGTTCGCGTGACGTCTGACGGTCCCTCCACCTGTCGTTCCGAGACCTCTGCGAACGGGTTTACATAGGTGGCAACCCTCATGCGGGTCCGAGGCTCCCATGGCAGGCCCCCTGGACACGTTGATCGAGAAGGTCAAGAGCGCGGTGGCGCCCCAGCCAGGTCCGGGGGCCGAGACCGTCACCGTGGTCTCCGGGCTCCCGAGGTCCGGGACGAGCATGATGATGAAGATGCTCGAGGCCGGCGGGATCCCTGCGCTCACGGACGACGTCCGTGAAGCCGACATCGACAACCCGAAGGGTTACTACGAGTTCGAGCGCGTGAAGAAGCTGGACAAGGGGGACACCGCCTGGGTCCCCAAGGCCCGCGGCAAGGCCGTCAAGGTCATCAGCGCCCTCTTGCGCCATCTCCCCGACGACGAGATCTACCGCGTGATCTTCATGCGGCGGGCCCTCGACGAGGTCCTGGCCAGCCAGCGCAAGATGCTCGAGCGCCGTGACGAGCTGGACGAGGATGCCACCGACGAGGAGCTCAAGGAGCTCTTCCTCAAGCACATCGACCACGTCCACGCCTGGTCGGACCCGCGCGATCACATCGAGCTCCTTGAGGTCAGCTACAACGATCTGCTCGCCGAGCCGGAGGCTGGGGTGGAAGAGATCGATCGGTTCCTGGGCGGTGGCCTGGACACCCAAGCGATGGCCGAGGTCATCGACCCCGATCTGTATCGGAATCGGAAGACGCAGTGAGTCCGGCCGGACCGGATCCCAGGGTGGAGCTGGTCAGAGGCTGTCCTCGACCTCGAAGTCGAGGGTGTCCCATTCCTTCGTGGAGACCTTGATCCTCAGCTTGTGAGCCCCCGGCTCGATGCCGTGGCCATCGACGAGCACGGAGACCTCGATGCCCTTCTCGAGCTTGAACGAGTCATCCTCGTCCACCTCGGCACCTGCGATCTCCTCACCGTCGACGTCGAAGACGATGCCGTCCACGTCCACGTGGTCGCCGTCGATGTAGACCTCGGGTGGCTCCACGATCGTGGCCGTGGCCAGCGTGTTCTTGAGCTTGAACTGGAACCCGTCTTCTGCCTGGTCGAGGCTCCCGTCGACGTACAGCTTCTTGAGCATGAAGGATGGGACCTTCACGGTGACACCAGGGGGCCAAGGACCCCCTGCGCCTAAAAACATGACGTTCCCCCCGGTGGTCAGGTGGGGCCGACCTCACAGCTCTGAGAGGTCCCCTCGGCCGGGGGCCCCTGCATCGTCGCCTGGCGTCTTCCCTTGGGGCACGTTGAGACGCTTCTCCACGAACGACGACAACGTGGCGAGCAGGTCCAGCATCTCCACCGGGTCGTCGACGTCGACCGTCCACTCGGCCATGCTGGTCAGATCCTGGTCTTCCTGGTCGGTCGGCTGGTCGCCCTGGGCCTCGGCGGTGGCCAGGGTCAACCGCGCGGCCGTGCGGATCAACAGCTTGGTCGGGCGTACAAGGCCAGCGTCCAAGGTCACCCGGGCGGCGTGCAGGTAGGCGAACGCCGGCCCGTAGGGCCCGCTGGTGGGCAGGTCCATCGGATCTGGGATCAGATCGTCCTCGAGGTCGGGCCAGGCCTCGGCGTCATCGGGGAAGTCCCGGACTCGCGGCCCCTGGTCACCGGTCATCGGCGCCGCCACCGGGGGCCCTCATCGGTGTCCTCGACGGCGATCTCCAGAGCGTCCAGGTCGTCGCGGATCTTGTCGGCGATCTGGTACTCGCCCTGCTCGCGAGCGTCCTCTCGCACCTCGAGCAGCAGGTCCAGGAGATCGTCCTCGATTCCCTCGGCCCCCCGCTCTGGCGGCACGATGGCGAACACCTCGTCGACGAACCCGTAGTAGGCCTCCACGGCCCCGACCACGGCCTCGTGGGGCGTGTGCTCGTCGAGGTACTGGTTGAGCGCGCTGGTGAGCTCGTGCATCCTGGCCACGGCCGCCGGCGTGTCGAAGTCGTCCTCCATGGCGGTGACGATCTCCTCCTCGGTGGCCGCGATCGCCCCCATGATGGCCTCGTCGTCCTCGTTCTCCTCGCCGGTCCTGGGGGAAGAGACGTCCTGGACCCGGCCAAGGGGCACCATCAGGCCATCCAGGCTGCGTTCGGCCTGCTCCAAGGCATCCCAGGAGAAGTCGATGGGCGACCGGTAGTGGGTGCCGGCCACCAAGAGCCGTACGGCTTCGGGTCGGTGCTCGTCGAGGACCTCGCGGACGGTCACGAAGTTGCCCAGGCTCTTGCTCATCTTCTCGCCTTTGACCGTCACGAACCCGGTGTGCAGCCAGTACCTCGAGAAGGGCTTGGTCTCGGTGCCGGCCTCGGCCTGGGCGATCTCGTTCTCGTGGTGCGGGAACTGGAGATCCCGGCCTCCGCCGTGGATGTCGATCTGGGGGCCCAGGACCTGGGTGCTCATCACGCTGCACTCGATGTGCCAACCCGGCCGGCCAGGACCCCACGGGCTCCCCCACTCCGGCTCGCCCTCACCGCTGGTCTTCCACAGGGCGAAGTCGCGGGGGTCCTTCTTCCCAGGCGAGGCCTCCTTGCGGGTCTCCTCGAGCAACTGGTCCTTGTCGATGTTGGAGAGCTTCCCGTAGTCCTTGAAGGCGGCCACGTCGAAGTAGAGGTTGCCGTCGGCCTCGTAGGCGAATCCGTGGTCCTGGATGGCCTGGTTGAACCGGATGATGTGCTGGACGTGGTCGGAGACCTTGGGCCAGTGGTGGGCCCGCTTGAGCCTAAGCTCGTCGAACAGTGCCTCGGCCTTGGCGTGCTCGGCCTTGGCCATGTTCACCGGATGGATGCCCTCCTCGATCGCCGCGTCGATGATCTTGTCCTCGACATCGGTGATGTTCTGGACGTGGATGACGTCGTACCCGTCGTGCTCCAGCCACCGCCTGACGAGGTCGAAGGCGATGTAGGTTCGCGCGTGCCCGGCGTGGATGTCCGTGTACGGGGTCAACCCGCACACGTACATGCGGACCTTGGGCTCCTCGATCGGTTCGAAGACCTCCTTCTCGCCCGTCAGCGTGTTGGTGACCCGCAGCGGCATCGGGCTCCCGAACGGGGCTCTCTTCCATACAAACCGCCCCTCCTGCAGACCATCGCAGGACCCCCGCGGGGGTTGGCCCGTGGCCCACCGATCCCCCGGGTCGACAGGGGCCAGCAGGCCCGCAGCTTTAGGGGCAAGCGCCGTTGGGCCTCCCAGATGCCCGAGCACCGCTGGACGATCCCGTGCGATCTCCCGCCGGACCAGGCAGAGACCCGGCTTGGAGAGGTCCTCTCCGAGCTGACCGACGACGGCTGGGAGTTGATCCCCCACGTGGAGACCGTCGGGTTCTTCGGTTGGACCGTGCGCGCCCCGGACGACCGTGCCGTCGGGATCAGCATCCCGCAACCCAGCGGGCCCCCGACCCTGATGGTCCGCTCGGATCACAAGGCCCTGGGCCAGCAGGTGGTCGAGACGCTCACCGGGGGCGGCCCTTTGGAGGGTCAGGAGGCCCGGCACGGGCTCCACGAGCCAGAGTCCCTGTGACGTGTGCGGGCCAAGCTTCTCCCACGATGAGCACGATAGGGATGGGGTGGTACCATGGACGCTGATGACATCGCCCAGGTCCTCGACGATCTCGTCCACCGACCGACCCAGGTACGCCAGGGTGGGGTCGATCTGACCGCCGGCGAGATCCACGCGCTTAGGACCCCCGGCGAGATCGACTTCGGAGGTAGCGAGCTGCAGGCCGCCGACACCGACACCGTCCCCACCAAGAAGCGGGACCCCGACGATGACCACGGCTGGTGGGAGCTGGCCTACGGGCACTACCTGCTCGAGTACAACGAGGGCATCACCCTCAAGCACCGGACCCTCCAACTTGAGCCGCGGGACGCGCTGCTTGAAGCCGGCGCCTTCCACCCGACCATCACCGTCGCCCAGGGGCTACCACGGGTCCCTTTGGCCGTCCCTGGACCAGGCCTCCAGATCAAAGAGAACGCGCGGGTCTCGACGCTGCGGATCCCCCAACCGGGTCGCTAGCCGGTCAGGGTCGGCAGGGCCGGGCTTCCGGCGCCACAGCAGGGACTTAAAGAGGGGGCGGGCATAGGGACGGCCGTGCCCGAGGACGACGAGGAACCCCTCACCGGGCCCGAGCGGGCCAAGAAACGCGCCGAGCAAGCCGACCGACCGGACCGGGACGTCCAGCCGAACGTGGCCGGTCCGGGTGGCGGGCCCCACGAGGGCGGTCCCGACTCGGTCGTGCCCTCCAGCGATGCCCAGCGTGAGCAGGCCTACCGCCAGTTCCAGCTCAAACTGAGGGTCCAGGAGACCCTCGACGGGATCGACAAGGTCGTCTGTGTGATGAGCGGCAAGGGTGGCGTCGGGAAATCCACCATCGCGGTCAACCTGGCCGTTGCCCTGGCCAGGACGGGCAAGCGGGTCGGCCTGGCCGATTTCGATCTGACCAACCCCAACGATCCCACCATGCTCGGCGTGGCCGGAGAGCATCTTGAGGCCTACGACGAGGAGCTGGTCAGCCCCAAGGAGGCCCGCGAGAACCTGTTCGTCGTCTCCACCGGGTTCCTGGTGGAGGACGAGGCCCCCATCGCCTGGCGGGGACCGATCAAGATGGGCGCGATCCGTCAGTTCCTGGCCGACGTCCACTGGGGCAACCTGGACGTGCTCGTCGTCGACCTGCCGCCGGGCACCAGCGACGAGGCGCTTTCCGTGGCCCAGACCTTCCCCCGCGGGACCCCTTGCGTGCTCGTCAGCACGCCCCAGCGGACCAGCCTGGAGAACGTCCGCCAGAACGTGCGGTTCTGCGAGCACACCGGCATGGAGGTCATCGGGGTCGTGGAGAACTTCTCCTACATGCTCTGCCCTCACTGCGAGGACGAGATCGAGGTGTTCCCGGGGGAAGGGACCGAGC
>CAZBKU010000173.1:0-6860 GCA_964492585.1 uncultured Thermoplasmatales archaeon
GCCAAGGAGACCGACACGATGAACCAGGACGAGGGGATCCGCCCGGGCACCGAGACGGACAAGCTGGCCCGCCTGCGCCCGGTCTTCCGCAAGGACGGCGTGGTCACCGCCGGCAACGCCAGCCAGATCAGCGACGGCAGCTCGGCCATGGTCGTGACCTCCAGAGCCTTCGCCGAGGAGCACGGCCTCCCGATCCAGGCCACCGTCAAGGGCTACGCCACCGCCGGCGTCGAGCCCGAGCGCGTCATGAGCGCACCGATCCCCGGTACCGAGAAGCTGCTCGACCAGCTCGACCTGTCCATCGACGACCTGGACCTCTTCGAGCACAACGAGGCCTTCGCCACGGCCAGCTGCGCGGTCCAGGCCCACTTCGAGGTGCCCGACGACAGGTTCAACGTCACCGGCGGCGCCGTGGCCCTCGGCCACCCCCTGGGTTGCAGTGGGGCTCGCGTGCTGACCACCCTGATCCACAACCTCCACCGGACCGGTGGGGAGCTCGGGTTGGCCACGCTGTGCCTTGGCGGGGGGAACAGCGTCCAGATGGTCGTCGAAGCTGAGTAGCCATCTGGACGCTGTGAGTACGAACGCCGAGGCCCCAGAGCGAGGCGTTCGTACGACATCGGAGGGCGCCCGACCGGCCATGCAAGGGAGAAGCGCCCTCCGACCACACCAGATGGTGGTTGAGGCGGAATAACGCCGATCAGCGCATCTGGATGTAATCGCCACGAACGCCGAGACCTGAGAGCGAGGCGTTCGTGTGCGACTGGAGGTTGGCAAGCGGCTACGCGAGCGCAGCCAACCTCCAGCCACCCGCAGATGGTCGTCGAAGCTGAGTAGCCGACCATCTGGACCGAGTCTGCCCGGATCAGAGATCCGGGCGCTCTCGGGACCGGCTTCGCCCGCCCCTCGATGGGTACGTCCAGCCGGCCCGACGAGTGGGATGGACGTCCGGATCGCGAGGTCAGGGACCCACGCGACGCTGACCTCGCGAGAGGCCGAGCTTGCTCGGTCGGAACTGGAGGGTAGCCGAGGCGCCACGCATGCCGAGGCGAACCTCCAGCCACGGCAGAGGTTAGAGCTCCATCCGAGCGCTTTTCCAGCAGCCGCCGGTTCGGCCTGTGATGCCCGGACCCCGTGGGGGCGATGGGGTGCGGAGCCTTGGCTCCCTGCTCCCGTTCCTCCTCCTGGGCCTCTTAGCGCCCACCATCTGGATCGCTTGGGGGCCCTCCGAGACTGAGACGGCAACCCGTCCGCGGCCGGCGACCGTCGACGGCACCGTCACCGGCCAAGCCCTGGTGACCGCGGGCGAGCACCGCCTAGAGGTGTTCAACGTGACCGTGGACGAGATCCACCGACCCTACCTGGCCAGGTCGGACACGGACACCGGGCCACCCTCGCTCGAACCCGGGGACCAGATCCAGGTCGTCCCCGAGAGCGCAGATGCCGACCGACGGCTGGAGGAGGGCGGCCGGGTCCGGATGACCCTGACGCCCCTTGGCTCCCACGACACCGACCCCAACAGGACCGACGAGCCGACCTTGTCGGGCTGGCACGCCTCCAACGTCCGCTCGGCCGAGGGCCTGGCCAGCGAGATCGCCCTTCTCCCGGGGGTGGCGTGGGTCGCCGTGGCCAGCCTCGGTGGAGCGATGCTACTGGCCTACGGTCTCGGCTGGCCGGCCCCGATCCAGGTTCCCAGGGGTTGGCGCTCGGCCGCGCCGCTGGTCGCCGGCGGTCTCTTCGCCCTCATCGTCGTGGCCTACGCCGACGGGTCCAACGCGGTCTTCCCCCGCACGGGGGACGAAGGTCCGATCTTCGCTCCCCGGGGCCTGATCTTGCTCATGCTGGCAGCCGGCCTGTCGTGCGTCCACCGGGAGCACGAGCCGGCGTTCGACGGGCGTCATCTGGCCACCGTGGCCGGGACGTTCCTCGTGGCGCCGTGGCTGATCGAGCTGGCGTGGGGCTGGCCGGAACCGGAAGCAGATCTCTTCTTCTCGATGGTGCCGCTGGCCGGCTCGACCGTCCTCACGGCGGTGACCGTCACGGTGCTGGCGGTGGGGGCCTCCAACCTGTTCGGCCGCCTGGAACTGACCCCCCGCCAGCACCTCTGGTCGACGGCCGTCCGCCGCGGGCTGGCCGTGGTCATAGGGCTGGCGCTCGTGGTGCTGCTGCTCTTCACGCCTGGCTACCTCGTCACCTTCAACCTCCCACTGGCCGCGCTCGTACCCCCTTGGCTCCGGGAGCTGTGGGTCGAGACCCGGGCTGCCCATGGTCGGGCCTGGCCGGCGGACGCAGACACGTGACCTGGGACGCGAGCGCGCGGGTGGCTCATCCCAGCTTGCGCCAGTGCGCCTTGACCGTCGACCAGGCCTGGACCGCGTGGATGAACGCCAGCACGGTGAACAGGATGCTGGGCCAGACGTGCCAGGTTTTGGTGGCGTACTTCAGGCCGGCCGCATCGAAGGGCCCATCGAAGAGCAGGGGGAACCCGGAGAGGATCGCCAGGGCCGCGGCCGGGACGAGCATCAGGTCCACCAACCGGCGCACCGGCCAGTGGCCGAAGCGGGCCTCCAGCGGGCGGTGACCCTGGGCGTGCCGGCGCCGGAGGTAGAGCCAGGCCAGGTACGGTGGCACCAGGATCAGCACCCAGGCCCAGAGGGTCAGCGGGACGTAGTTCGCGTTGGTGAACAGCTCGCGTCCGCTGGGTGACCATGTGACGGCAAGGGCTACCAGGACGGCCAGGTAGGCCCCGATGTGGAGCGTCGTGGTCCCCCAGCTTGCCAGGGTCCGCTTGAAGAAGTGGACGAAGGCGACCCGGTTGATCCAGGTGTGCTGGATGAAGAAGACCGCGACCATCCAGCTCCAGGTGATATGCCACCAGACCCCCCAGTCCTGGAAGCCCTGGACGCGGATCCCGGCCTTCCAGTACAGGAGGTAGAACCCGCTGGCGCTGGCCAAGATGGCGCTGGTCAAGACACCCATGGCCAACACCCGGCGCGAGCGACGCAAGGGCTCGTGGAGGATCCCGGCCAGCACCAGGACGCCGGCCAGGCTGGCGATGTGGTGCCAGGTCTCGGCCCCGAAACCAGGGAGAGGGAACGTGATGACCAACAGGACGAGCTGCACGGCGGTGAGGCCTGCGATCCATCGGGCCCGTCTGGACACCATCCACGGGTGCATCGAGGGCCCCCTTCTTGGCCCTGACCCCAGCGGACCGGGGCCAGGGCCCCTGGGGCAGGGTTCAAGGCCACCTCCGACCCATCATCTCTCGATGGGCCAGGCGACCGACGCGGGATCCGATGGCCAGCCTGGTCGCTGGACCCGGGACCGGGTCGTGGCCATCGTCGGTGCCCTGGCGATCGTGCTGGCTATCGCCGGCCTTGCCATCGTGGAAGCTCGCACCGGTCCCTTCGACCATCGGATCGACCCAGCCACGGCCTCTGTGAGCCTCTCGGGCACCATCCAGGTCACCGCCGGTGGTCCAGCCGGCACCGATGGGACCATCTGCATGGCTGGCCCGCCGGTCTGCCAGGACCCGACGACCGAGGTCGACCTCGAGCTGACCGGGCTCCCGGTCCTCCGAGGATCGACCGGTTACGCGGGGTTCCTCATCGGATCCGACCAGGTCCTACCCCTGGGCGCTCTCACCCTGGAGGGCGGCAGCTACCACCTGGAGACCACGGAGGCCGCCGACGGCCGCGACCTCGACCGCTTGGTCATCCGCCTCACCCAGGAACCTGACCCCGAGAGCCCCTCTCCGTTGGTGGTCCTGGAGGTACCCGTCGACCTCAGCGATGGGGCCGCCGAGCTGGCCGACCGGTTCGAGGCCGGTCTCGGCTCGATCCAGGGCCAGCTCTCGGTCGCGCAGATCGGCGCCGTCGAGGTCTCCTCCATCGCCGACACCCGGGTCGAGGGGTTGGTCTCCGAGCCGGGCTGGAGCTACCGCGCCTGGTTCGTCGACGACGAGGTGCACACCCCACTGGGAGAGCTCTCCCAGGAGGAGGACGGCGCCTGGACCCTGGACGCTCGGGTCGAGCACGTGATCCTGGCCGACCAGGACCGGTTCCTGGTGACGGTGGAACCGGAGGGCTCCTCCCAGGACGTGGTGCCGGCCGGCTTCCCGGTGCTCGACGTCGACCTGTGAGGCCTCGACGGCGGTCGAGCCTAGGATCCGGTCGCGGTCCGCGCGCCCATCGTCCCGGACCTGAGCGTGTGGGCTCGTACGTACTCCTCGTCTGCGGTCGGCCGGTCGTCCAACTCGCCCTCGCCGACGAGCACCCTCTGGGCCCATTCCAGGCTCGTCGGGTCGACCTCACCGTACCCGATGTGGGCGAAGCGTTCCCGCTCGGGCAGATCCTCGGCCGGGATCTGGCTGAGCAGGCACGGCGGGCCGTCGTGCGGGCCCTTGGTCGGGATCGGGCGGGCGGTGTGATAGAGCACGTCCTTGAGCTCGCGAAGCGTGAACGTCCCGTCCGCCAGGGGCCCCGTCTCGACGGTGTCGGCCTGGCCCTCGGCGAGGACGACCTGGGCGTCCTCGGGGCGCTGGCTGGACCACGCGCCATCCGGTGCGGATAGGTTCTCGTCCGTGCGAGGCCCTAGGTGGGCATCGCCGAGCAGGTCGCGGGCTTGGAGGATGAGCTTGGCTGCAGCGCCTGCGGCGTAGGGGGCGGCCATGGAGGTACCGCTGGTGCCATCGGTCCCTGACGTGCTGTCGGGCCCGGGCACCTCCACCCCGCAGGCGTCGGCGGCGATGTACGGATGGAGGTCGTACGCGGTCCGGATCCACTCGTTGTCCACGCCACCGACCGCGATCTCGTCTGGGGTGCCATCCCATGCCCACGCCGGCTTGGGCACCACGCCCATCGTCTGCTCCGGGAGACCGTTGCCGACCGCCTTGAACACGGGTTTCTTGTGGGCGGCCTCGTCCACGGCCTGGAGGAAGGCGCCGTAGTCCCCGCTGCCAGGGCTCTTCCTCAGGCTCAGGCTGATCGCATCGATCCACGGTTGCTCGCTGGCCCACTCGATGCCGTCGATGACCTCGCTCGTCCCGAAGTCGACCTGGACCAGGACGACACCGATGCGGGCCTCGTCACCGGCCAGGCTCAGGTTCGTCCCGGCCAGGCGCCCGATCGTGGCGGTCCCGTGGGGGGACGCCGACGGGTCGTCGAGCAGCCAGGGCCAGGCCTGCTCGGTCTGGCAGACAACCTCGGCCGAGGTCTGGCACCAACCCGGGACCGAGAAGCTGATCGCGCCCACGAACACGGTGCCCGGAAGCTGGTAGAGCGTCTCGCGCTCGAGCGCCATCAACCTGGAACGGTCCTGCTCCACCGCGGTCTCCCAGTCGGATGCATCGAGGCTCAGATCGATGGAGGTGGCACCCGCTTCGGCCGGGAGCTGCCACGATCGGTCGCTGCCGAAGGCCTCGTGGTAGAGGTTCGCGCCCGAATCGACCACGGCCACCGTCACCCGGGGCGTTGGCCCTTGGTCCGACGCGGAGGGACCGTCGGCTCGATCGGTGACCGCCTTGGTGGACGAGCGGTCCGCGGCCTGGCCGGCCGGGTCGGTGTCGCTTGTCGGGTCCTGGGCGGCTGGGTCCGCCGCGGTGTCGTCGCTGTCCACCTGGAGCCCCAGGCAACCGGCCGAGAGCAGGGCGAGGGCGAGCAGCAGGCAGGTCGTCGTCCGCATGATCCACCGGTCCTCCCATGGGTGTAAACCCTTTGGGGCGTGGACGTTGAAACGGCGTTCCCTACCTGTTTAGAGCCCCGGTTGTTGACGGCATCAACCGGTACCGACGCCCCCAGCACCGGGTTGGCTGACCGCCGACCGGTTACCCGTCGGTGGACGTTCTGTCGCCACCGGTCAGGTCTACGGCGTCACCAAGGAGGGCCTGCAGAGCCTCGGCGTAGCCCTCCAGGGCCCCCTCTCCTTTGCTGGTGATCTTGTACCGGGTCTCAAAGCCGCTGGATGTCAGCGTTCGCTGCTTGCGGAGGTAGCCGGCGTCATGGAGCTTGTCGGCGTGCTTGGACACGGTCCCCCCTGTGAGGTCCAGCTCGTCGCGCAGCGTGGTGAACCCGGCTTGCCGGTTGCGGTACAGGTAGGCCAGGATCGCTAACCGGGAGCGCTGGTGGATCAACGTGTCGAGCTGGGACGGGTCCACCGCGTCACCCCCTCGTAGCCTGCCAGTACCCGGCGAGCAACGGCACCAGGCCGCCGATCGGCACCACGGTGAGCGTGGCGATCTTGTTGGTGTAGGCCGAGGCCTCGTGGGGGAGCATCCCACCGACGACCACGCCGGTCACGATCATGACCAGGCCGATGACCTCAGCGACGTGCCGGCCACGGTCGGTGACGCCGAACGGGTTCAGCACGCCGAACAGGACCCACGCTAGGCCCACCACGATGCTCCCGAGGGTTTCGGGGGTGCCGGGCAAGCCAAGCGGTTCGACGATCAGCAGGAACGATCCTTGCCAGGCCACGCCGACGAACAGGACCCAAGCGGCGGTGACCAGCCATCCTGCGGGCTTGCGGTCCTCCAGGGCGGGGACCGAGACGGCGGCTGTCCGCCAGAGCGCGATCGTGACGAGGGTGCCGGCCAGCACCCACGGCACCCACATCACCCAGCCGACGGTCGCGTCGAAGGGCGCCGGCCTCGTGATCCACGCCCATGCGTCGAAGGAGAGCTCGTAGCCCACCCAGATGAGGCCCCAGACCATCCACGTGATCCCCTCGGTGCGGGACCGGAGAGCTTGCTCAAGCTTGACGGCCTCGGAGATCGTGGCCAGGGCCTCCCGGGCTTCCAGGGGTCCCGGCCCGGGCGCTCGGTCGCTCAAGGCTTCCCTCCCTGCCACGCGGCCTGGTAGCGG
>CAZBKU010000174.1:0-6851 GCA_964492585.1 uncultured Thermoplasmatales archaeon
GGCAACCTGGACGTCGGCCTGGTCCACCGAAGCTTTGAAAGGGAGAACAGGGGCATCGCCGGCTGTGTCCCGGGACTACTACGACGTCCTCGGCGTCTCCCAAGACGCCTCCGAGAAGGACATCAAGCGGGCCTACCGGAAGCTCGCGATGCAGTACCACCCTGACCGCTCCGACGAGCCTGACGCCGAGGAGCGATTCAAGGAGATCTCAGAGGCCTACGCCGTCCTCTCCGACGAGGACAAGCGCCGGGTCTACGATCAGTACGGGCACGCCGGCCTCGAGGGCCAGTACGGTTCGACAGACCAGTGGTTCCAGGAGGCCGACTTCTCCACTGTCTTCCGCGACCTGGGCGTCGATCTCGGCGGCATCTTCCAACAGATGTTCGGCGGCGGGTTCGGGGGCGGGCGTCGTAGGCCCCGCGGGGAGGACCTGGTCACCCGGGTCACGGTCTCCCCCGAGGAGGTCGTCCACGGTGCCCAGCGTGAGGTCGTCGTCGAACGCCTGGAGCCCTGCCGGACCTGCGACGGGACCGGTGCCGGTCCGGGCGGCTCTCGGGAGACCTGCCAGCAGTGCGGCGGCCGAGGCCAGGTCGGCCGTACGCAACGGACCCCCTTGGGGACGTTCACCCAGGTGACCACGTGCCCCCGGTGCGAGGGCCAGGGGACCACCATCACCGATCCCTGCAAGACCTGCGACGGTCGCGCCCTCCAACGCAAGCGCAAGCGCATCGACGTCCAGATCCCCCCAGGGATCGAGGATGGGATGCGCCTGCGGCTGAGAGGCCAGGGCCACGCCCACGCCCAGGGCCCCCGCGGGGATGCCTATGCGGTCGTGAGCGTGGACCTGCCAGATCATCTGGAGCGTCGGGGGACCAACGTGGTCGCCCGGATCACGGTCCCCGCCGCCATGGCCGTGCTGGGCACCACCACGGTGCTGGACGGGCTCGATGATCAGATCGAGGTCGCTATCCCCGCCGGGACCCAGCCCGGCGAGGCGATCCGCAAACGGCGCGAAGGGTTCCCGCCGGTCGGTGGCGGTTCCCGTGGCGACATGTTCATCGAGGTCAACGTCGAGCTGCCAGAGAAGCCCACCGGCGAGGAGCGAGAACACTGGGAAGCCCTGCTTGAGCTGGGCGGTGGCGAGGTCAAGAAGGGCGTCCTGGAGCGTCTAGGCGACAAGATGCGCGACGTGCTCACCTGACCCTGGTGACGTTCTCTTCGAAAGGCCTGTCAGAACACTTATGGACCCCTGACCTGGCCCCACCACCGAGGCAGGATCCATGGAAGGCAGAACCATCGTCATCGGACTGCTCCTTTTGACCGTCGGGTTGGCCGGCTGCATCGGCGACGACGGCGACGAGGACCCTGAAGACGTGACCGCTCAAGGCATCGACCAGGACGATGTCGAGGTCCCGGAGGGGGCCCAGCTCCAGGAGATCGACGACGGGTACAGGCTCTTGTGGCAAGAGCCCGAGCTGCCGATCAACACGACACTGACCCTCCCAGAGGCCACGGTGATGGTCAACACGACCATCGACGTCGACGAGGACACCCGAGGCTTCCTGAACGTCTCCAAGGCCGACACCTCGCGTGTCCGTTGCCTGGCCCCGGAAGCAGCGTCTCTCCAGGCGCCTGCGTTGGGGGAGATCAGCTGCACCGGGTTGACCACGTTGGATGATCTGCCGACCGAGTGGAGGTTCGAGATCGGTGCCAACGCCACCACCGCCGACGCGGTCACCGTCGACCTGCTCAACCTTCCCCTCGACGGTCTGCTGAGCGATCTGGACACGAGCCAGCTCAGCCAGGCCGTCCACGAGCTCAAGGAGACCGAGAGCTTCCAGGTCCAAGCCCAAGATGGGGCCCAGCTCCACGTCGAGGTCACGCGACCCGACGTCGACGGGCCCGTGCCCACCGTCTTGGTCTCCGGCTTGGCTGGGCAGGCGGCCGACCAAGCCCAGCTCGACCAGCCCCTGGAGATCGATAGCCTCACCCAGGAGCTCGCGCAGCGAGGCTACGCCGTAGCCTACGCGCATGTCCGCGGGACGGGCCAGAGCGGCGGGTGCCTGGACATGTGGGGCCCCAAGGAGCAAGCCGACCAGGGCCGCCTGGTCGAGTGGATCTCCGAACAGGACTGGGCCGACGGCCAGTTGGCCACCTACGGTATCGGCTACTCGGGCACCACCGCCATCGAGGCGGCCATCCAGGCGCCCGACCAGGTCGACGCCGTGATCGCCTTCGGGGCCGTCACGGACGCCTACCGCGACTGGCACTTCGGCGGTGTCCCCAACGGGGAGGGCCTGGCCGACCCGGTGACCGGGCAACTGCTAGGCGGGCTCGGCTACGCCCAGGCCGCAGAGCCGGCCAGCAAGCTGATGAGCAGCTCCCAGGACAGCTGCGATGCTGCCCAGTACAGCGACGCGCTCGACCCGAGAGCCGTGTACAACGCGTTCTACGAGGCGCGCAACCTGACGACCCAGGCCGAGGAGATCACCGCGCCGATGCTCTACGCTCAAGGTCTGGTAGACCGGGCCACCAAGCCCTCGATGGCCCTGGGCATGGTCAACCAGGTCCAGGGGCCCGTGCTCGGCGTGGTCGGACCGTGGGCCAACCAGCTGCCCACCCGGGCCGACACCCAGACCCTGATCGTCGGGTTCCTGGACCAGAACCTCAAGAGACAGGACGTCGGGCTCGCCACCGAGACCACGATCTCGGTGACCCAGGACCTCCCGGTCGAGCGGGTCACAGAGGCCTGGCCCCCGTCGACCTCCCGGGTCACCGAGCTCTACCCAGGGTTCGACGACGGTACCCTGAGCCAGGCACCCACCAACGGGTCCACCACGATCCTGCTGGACCCCGTCGGAGCCTCCATGACCGCCGGCCAGGGGGACAACCAGACCCTGGTCACCCTGCGAGGTAGCGTGGACACCGACCTGCTGGTCGCCGGCCAGCCAGCTCTGGATCTGGCCGCGTCCCTGCAAGGTCTCGACAACGCGTTCGTCGCGGCCTATCTGTACGACCTTGCACCGGACGGGACCCGCGAACTGGTCAGCTTCGGCATGGCCAACCTGGCCCACCACAACGGGCACGACAGCTACACCCCCGTCACACCAGGCCAGCTCGTCGAGATGGGCGCGCCCATGCAGCCCGTCGAGACGGTCATCAAGGCCAACCACACCCTCGAGCTGGAGATCCGAAGCACGACCAGCACCGACTGGACCCTCGTCCAGCCCGGCAAACCCGGGGCGCTGACCCTGGAGGCCGGGGCCCAAGGCACGGCGCTCCTGCTCCCCACCCTGCCGACCGACCAGCTCCAAGAGCTACCGAACACGGTCCAACCACCGGCCGTGGAGGACGCCACGACCGTCCAGCCGTGACGCACCAAGAGGCTCTGTGATCGGCCGGGGGCATGTCCCCCGCCGCTCCGGAGGCCCGGGCAAAGACCTAAACACGGCGGCCATCTCAGGGGGACCGATGCCCATCGGTTCGATCGAGGTCACCTCCATCGAGGCCCGTCGGTTCACCTCCAACACCGAACGAGCGCCCGAGCAGGTCCGGGTGGACCACAACTCCACCGTCACCCTGGTTCAGAAGGTGACCGAGGACGAGAGCCTGGTCGATTTCCGCTACACAGCCTCCTACGGTAGCCTTGGCATCATCAAGCTGGAAGGTAAGGCCACCGTCCAAGGCCCCCGAGCCGACAGCTTGCAAGCGACCTGGGAGAGCGAGCAGCAGATGCCCCAGGAGGTCGCCAGCCAGGTCCACACCGCCGTCATGCGGACATGCGTCCCGGAGGCCGTCTTCCTAGCCCGGGACCTGCAGCTCCCACCCCCGATCCCGCTGCCCCAGGTCCGTTTCGAGGAGCAGCAGGGATCGGCTGATGCCTCTAGCCAAGGCCCCGAGGTCCACTGACCATGACAGACCAAGCCGCTGATCCGCCCCGCGTCAAGCGCAAGGCCATCGAGCGGACGCTTAGCCAGGTCGCAGAGCACCCCGACCCGGACCCCCAGTACGAGCAGATCAAGACCCCGGCTCCCATCGCCACCGACCTGCTCTTCGAGGCCTTCCACCTGGGGGACATCGGCGGCAAGTTCGTCCTCGACTTCGGTTGCGGCACCGGCATCCTGGGCATCGGGGCAGGCCTGCTTGGCGCCATGCCCGTCTACGGCTTCGACATCGACGAGGACGCCATCGCCCTGGCCCGGCAAGCAGCCAACGAGCTGGGGGTCAGCCAGGCCGAGTTCGAGGTCATGGACGTCAGCGAGATGGCCGACATGCCCGGTGACACGGTGCTCTCGAACCCGCCGTTCGGGGCCCAGAAGGGCAACCGGCACGCCGACCGGCCGTTCCTGGAAGCTGCCAGCGAGGCAGCCGACGTCGCCTACACCTTCCACCTGGCCCCGACCCTCGACTGGGTGACCTCCCACATCGAGGACGAGCTTGGCGGCACGGTCACCCACCGGTTCGGGTTCCACTTCCCGCTCAAAGCCCAGTTCTTCTTCCACGAGAAACCCGAGGAGGAGATCAACGTGGTCGTGCTTCGATGGGAGACCGCCCAGCCCTGAGGAGCGTCGGTGGCCCCGGCACCCTGACGGCGTCCCATCGTCCACCCGACCCAAATCTTTAAACCTCGGCTGTCCGTCCCCGGCGTGTTCCTATGTCCTCGAAGCTCGTCTTCCCCGGCGAAGAGATCGCTGTCGCCGAGGAGTTCCTCCCCGGTCCAGGCACGACCGAAGAGGATGGCAAGATCCTGGCCGCCTGGCTAGGCACAGCCAAGCTCGACAGCGAACGGTACGAGGCCTCTGTGACCCCACGGACGACCACCCCGGCCACGCTGAAGGGCGGCGATCTCGTCATCGGACGCGTCCAAGGTCTACGGAAGAGCTTCGCCATCGTGCGGGTGGAAGCCAAGGTCGACGAGCCCCGGCGTGCGATCGCCGGCGACACCAACGGTACCCTCCACATCGCCAAGATCTCCCCGGACTACATCGACCAGATCGAGGATGCCTACCGCCTTGGCGACCTCATCCGGGCCTCCGTCATCGAGGTCGAACCGGCCGTCCAGCTCTCGACCAAGGCCGACGACCTCGGCGTCCTGCTGGCTCGCTGCCCGCAGTGCCGCACCGAGATGGAGGCCAAGGGCCACGGGCTCATCTGCCCCGCGTGCGACTGGAAGGCCCGCGCCAAGCTGGCCGTCGACTACGGCGAGGGCAGCCTCTCACCGCCCGACGACGTCCAGGACCGCGTCGAGAAGCGGAAAAGCGAGCACCGAGAGGCCGACATCCATTTCCCGGCCACACCCGTCCACAAGCCCGGCAGCGGACGGCGCGGCAACTGACAAGGTGATCATCATGGACATCAAGGTCCGCAGCCACGAGGACGACAAGCTCGACCTCGAGTTCGTCGGCGAACGCAAGACCGTCCTCTACCTCCTCAAAGAGCATCTGCTCGCCGACGAGAAGGTGACCACGGCCACCGTGCTCACCGACCACCCTCAGCTGGGCCATCCCCGGCTGATCGTCAGGACCAACAGCGGCAAGCCAGAGACCTCCCTCAAGCGCGCTGCCTCAGCGTCCCGCAAGAACCTCGACGGGCTCGAGGACGCCTTCCTGGACGCCATCGAGTGAACCAGCTTGATGGACCTGGGGATCACGACCGACGTCCCAGATCTCGAGGCCGAGCTTGGGCTCGGCTTCTACCTGACCGACACGCCGGGCATCGGCGGTAAGCTCCGGGTCACCCCGGAGGACTTCGAGGTCCACGAGGACCCCGGCGACATCGCCGAGGCCCAAGGGACCGGTAAGTACACCCTGGCCACCGTGCGGGCCCGGAACTGGGAGACCAACCGGCTGATGCGCCGCCTGGCCCGGGAGCTGGGGGTCTCCGAGCGCCGGATCTTCTTCTCGGGCACCAAGGACAAGCGAGCGGTGACGACGCAGACCATCTCCCTGCCTGCGCCGGAGGACCGTGTCCAGGCGCTGGATCTGGGAGATGTCGAGATCCTGGAGACCCGACGCGTCGACCGAGCCCCCAAGCTCGGCGACCACACCGGCAACGGGTTCCAGATCCGGATCCGCAAGCTCGAGGTCGACCTTGAGACGGCCGAGGAGCGGGCCAGGGACATCGCGGCCTCGATCCTCGAGGCCGGCGGGTTCCCCAACTTCTTCGGACCCCAACGGTTCGGCTCGGTGCGACCGATCACCCACCTTGTGGGCAAGGCTCTGATCAAGCAAGGGGCCCTGGAGGCGGTCTGGACCTACGTGGCCGCGCCTCACCACATGGACCCACCGGAGCTGGCCGAGCCACGGGCGACCATCTGGGAGGAACGCGACCCCGAGCGGGCGCTCGATCTCCTCCCTCACCGGTTCGACTACGAGCGGACCATGCTCAAGCACCTCGTCGACCACCCCGAGGACGGCGTCGGCGCCTTGGACCGCCTACCTCGCAACCTCCAACGGCTCTTCGTCTCGGCCTACCAGAGCCTCCTGTTCAACCGCGTCCTCACGCGCCGGGCCCAAGAAGAGCACCCACGCCATGCCCACGTCGGCGACCTCCTCCACCCGGCCGGCGACAACGGCATGCCCCAGTCCGACCAGCTCATCCCCGTCACCGAGGACAACCACGACCGGTGCCGCACGGCCACGGCGCGGGGTCAGGGCTTCACCACAGGGCCCCTGCCTGGCTACGACGCCGACCTGGCGAGCGGCGGGCCCGGCGAACTCGAGCAAGCTGCGCTGGCCGAGGAGGACCTGGTCCCCGACGACTTCCGGGTCTACGCGGTCCCCCACTTTTCCTCCATCGGGACCCGCCGCGCGCTCCGGACGGCGATCGACCGGCTCGACGTCGACGCCGGC
>CAZBKU010000175.1:0-6819 GCA_964492585.1 uncultured Thermoplasmatales archaeon
CCGGGTTCCAGCGGCTCTCCGACCACGCCGGCAGGCAGCGGCCATCCGGCTGGGGATCGCAGAAGTCCAGCGGTGTCCACGCCTGGGTGCCCTCGATGCGGGCCTCGGCCCGGACGGTGACACCGACCTCGCGGTTGCCTCCGGCGGCGTGGG
This sequence comes from uncultured Thermoplasmatales archaeon, assembly GCA_964492585.1. GTDB lineage: Archaea > Thermoplasmatota > SW-10-69-26 > SW-10-69-26 > SW-10-69-26 > CAYXGD01. Next base: position 154 of record CAZBKU010000175.1, read on the forward strand.
GGATCTCGAGGTCCGGGGTGGCCCAGGCGCTGTCGCTGACGAACCGCAGATCGGCCGGCAGGATCAGCCGGTAGTCCAGGCCGTAGCCGCGTGCGCGGATCGGCGGGAGGGCGTCGCCGTCGGGACCGGTCTGCGCGCCATCCTCGCAGCTCTGGGCGGCCATGTCGTCGGAGGTGAACCGTAGGCCGCGGAACATCTCCGGGTCCTGGCAGCTGAACAGGTCGCCGCGGTCCATCAACCGGACCGCGTCGTCATCGTCGACGATCCGGGCGGTGTGCAGGCAGCGGGTCCGCCAGAACAGGGGCTGCCCGACGGTCTCGCTGGTGCCCGTCTCGCACGGGATCTCATCGGCGCTGGTGAGACCTGGCGAGGTCTTGGTGAGCAGGCTGGGCGTGATGACCTGGGGTCCGATGCCGGTGGTCCACTTGTCATCGCACTCCGCGTGCGGGAACCCGGCCTGGATGGTGATGTCCTCCGGCTTCCAGCAGGAGAGACCGAGCGCGTAGGGCAGGGTGGACAGGACACGGGTCTCATCGCTGAGCGTGGAGGTCAGGTAGGCCTCGTGGGCCTGCGCGGGTGCGCACTCCTCGGCCGGGCGCCACCACTGGCAACTGGTCAAGGGCATGGTCAGGCGGGGCACGTCCAGAGAGGAGATCTGGGAACGGAACTGACCGTTGACCCGGACCTCGCTGGCGTCGACGATGCTGTACTGCTCGTTGACGTCGACGATCCGGCGCTGGGTGTCCACCTGGTCGGCGGGGAGCCCGGACTGGGGGTCGGTCTTGTCCAGGGTCTCGGGGTCGGGATCCCAGGACGTGGTGACGCCGCCGGCCGAGGCTGAGATGTCGCCGATGAACCAGCCCTTGAACGCGTTCTCGAGACGCTCGGCCGTCGAGCTCTCGCCAGGACCCGTGTCGTCGTTCAGGATACCGCCACCGCCGCCGCGATCCTCCCGCAGCGACAGCTCGAAGCGGACGAAGTCGAAGTCGCCCTTGGGGGTGTCGCCGAAACGAAGCGTGGTCTGGCTCCAGGGCAGGTTCTCCTCCTGGGGCTCGTCGTGGGTCAGGCCGGCGCAGCGCTCGACCACCGGCGTGTCGACCGTGGATTCGACGCCGCCGAAGCCCGGGCCGGTGCTGGCAGGTTGGAGGTCGACGAACCGGGCACAGGCCTGGATCGTCAACGTGCCGCGGTCGGGCGTGCTGTCGACCTGGAGGGCGCGGGCCTCGTCGAAGGTGAGGGTCAGCGAGCCGGCTTGCTGGGCGGCCTTGACGAGATCCGAGCCGGCCTCGAGCATGAGGTACTGGGTCAAGCCGTCGGGCTCGATCGTGAAGGTCTTCCCCTCGAAGGTGACGTTGTAGCTGCCGGTAGGGCTCAGGACGGCGCCGGGTTGCAGGTGCCAGACACCGTCGCGGGCGGCCTCGCGAGGCACCGGGACCATGGGCTCGCTCCAGGCACACCGCGGCCCGTCGTTGGTCTGGAAGGCATCGTCGATGAAGACACGGGACTCGCAGGTGACCCTGGTCTCGAGGTCCCGCTCCGGGTCCTCGAACAGGGTGGAGCCCAGGGTCGAGACAGCGTCCCCGTCCTGGATGGTCTCCAGCTCGCCGCCGAGGAACCGCTTGGTGTCCAGCGCCACCGGTTCCTCGTCGGTGTTCCGCTGGCCGGTGAGGGCCATGCAGGCCTCGGTGGCGGACTCGAGCCCGCAAGCCTCGCCCTGGATCGGGCTGTAGGGGCCCATCTCTTGCATGTTGGGGCCGGCTTGGAGGACGTCGACCTGGTCCCCCTTGGTGATGACGGCTTGGCCACCGTCGAAGCCCTGCTCCATGTCGAGCCGGTGGTCGAGGTTGAGGGCCACGTCGGCCAGGCCCTCCAGGCGGGCGCCGGCCAGGCCGACGGTCCCGATGGTGTCCTGGGGTGCCTTGCCGGTCTCGGGGTCCTCGAAGCTGGCGGTGGAGCCTTGGACGTTCCACCCGGTGCTGTTCTCTCCGAGGGTGGGCGTCAAGCCGCCCAGGTCGATCAGGGAGCGAAGCGGGGCAGCACCTGATGCGGTGAGCTCATCGCTGTCGGCCGTGACACGGATGACCACCGCCGGGTCGCCGCCAGGCTCGAACTCGGGCACGGTGAACCGTTCGACGGCTCCGGGGAGCATCCGGTCGCGGGACTCAGCCTTGATCTGGTCCCCGTTGGCCGTGAAAACGACGTCGACGCCGTCGAGCACGGTGTTGCCAGCGTTCTGGATCAGCGCTTCGATCCGCCGGGGCTGGGTGGACAGACCGCTGGGCGGGTCCACGGTGATCTCCTTGACGATCAGGTTCTCGGTGACGCCCTCGGACGCTGTGAGCGACGCCAGGTTGTCGAACAGGGTCGGATCGCCGGCCGGCTGGGCCGCGACGGCGACGACCAGGGTACCACCCAAGGGGTGCAGGTCCCGGGCCTGACCCTCCTGCTCGGCGGTACCGGTGAGGACGACCATGTGGGGACCAAGACCGGGGACCTCGACGGTGATCTCACGCTCGTCGGCGGCCGACAGGGAGCCTCGCCAAAGGATCTCGGTGTCCGGGGCCTCGTCGCCGCTCTCGTTGAGCGGGACGGCCCACAGGATGGCGTCCTCGGTGTCGACGCTGGGTCGCACGGTGATCGGGATCGGGGTCTCCACGGGGACCTGCTCGCCCGGGGCCTCGACCAGGGCGGTCTCGTCCGGGGTGTCGTGGTGCAACAGGTAGGAGACACCGTCGGCGCGTTGGTCGTGGCGCTCGAGGAAGGCCACCAGGGCCGGGATCCCGCCCGTGTCGTCGTGGGTCGACAGGATCCCGTTGGAGATGTCGAACGTCGTCAGGTTCTGATCGTCATCCTTGGCGGTGGCGTTGGCCAGCACGGTGCTGCCGCGGGTCTCGTTCCGGATGACCTGGAAGCCCAGGTTGTCCTGATCGAGTTCGTCGTCGATGCCGATGGTCGGGACGCCGTTGGGGGCTGTGACGACGACCACGCGGGGATCGGTGCTGCAATCGGGATCGGTGGTCGTCAGGTTCAACCGCGGCCGGTCCCGGGGCTCGGCATCGAGGCCGACGTCCAGGGCTCCGGTGAAGGCGTGCTCGACGACCGTCCCCTGGAAGGGGTCAGCGGTCACGGTGGCATCCACGTCGCCGGCCGGGGTCCGTCCGGTGTCCAGGGCGATCTGGAGGTGCCAGGGGCTTGCACCGGTGACGTCGCTACCGGGGATGATCATCTCCGGCAGGTCCATGGTGGCGCCGGCGGGCATGGGTTGGGGCCGGCCGGCAGCGTCGGTGAACCGGGCGCTGGTGGTCGTCGTGCCACGGAAGCAGCCCTCGTCGTCCACGAGGGTCGCCCGGGCGTGGACCTCGTCGTCCAGGCCGGTGGGTGTGGTGACCGACAGGCGGATCGGGAGGTCTTCCCCTTCAGCGAACCGGGGGAGCTGCTGGCTGGGCCAGTTCATCTCGTGGAGGGCGACCTGGCCCTCGACCTGGCCCTCGGTGACGGCGATGTCGTCGATCTGCCAGGGCAACTCGGTGAGCTTGTCCTGGAAGCTCGGGTTCCGTGCGACGAGCACGAACTCGACCCGGACGATGTCATCCTCGAACTGGGAGAGGTCGACCTCGTTGGTGACCCAGTCGGCCTGATCGTCCCCGTCGACGTCGCTGTGACCGGCCCAAGCCAGCTGGCCGGCGTGCTTGTTCGCCAGGATCTTCTCGAAGGTCTGCTGGTTGCACACGCCGAACTGGCAGGTGTCGTCGGTGCTGTAGCCAGGGAACGTGTCCTTGCTCTTGACGGTGTAGTCCAGCCGGGGGGCGTACCCGCCGCTGTCATCGATGGGGAACCGGTACCCGCTTTCTGGGGCCACCGGCACCGGGTCCGACCAGCCGTCATCGGTGAGACGCCGGGCCTGCAGGAACAGGCCGGCGGACACCGGGGGCGAGGTGACCTCGGGGACGACGACCTCGTTCTGGATGTCCAGGTCCGGGTCCTCCCGCCGGGCCTCCTCGAGCAAGCAGGCCAGTTGGGAGAGGTCGAGCTTGAGCCTCAGGTTGGCGTCCTCACCGTCCCCGACCTGGCACCTGGCGGCGTCCTCGGTGGTCAGACCCAAGGCGCTGGCCAGGGTGCTGACCTGGAAGGAGCCGATGGCCGGTTGGGGTCCGCTCTCGGTGGCCAGGTCGAAGCGCTGGTTGAACTGGATCTGGGGCGCCTGGAGACCACGAAGATCGATCTGCGGGGACGCCAGGACCGTCACCGCCGAGTCCGCCAGGGGGGTGTCCCAGGTGTAGGGCCGGGGGGCATCGGTGGTGGGGCCGTCACGGGAGGAGACGTTCGCGTACAGACGGACGCCCTTCTGATCGCCCTCGATGACACCGAGGGAGAGCCCTTGGCTGGGCTCGGCCCCGGTGGCACCGGGCCGGCCGTCGTCGATGAGCAGTTGGGCCGAGGACCGCAGAGGCATCTCCTGGGGACCCAAGCCCGAGAACCGTAGGTAACCCATGGTCCGCCATCCCTGGGCCGTGGTCCCGGGACGGTTCTCCGGGGCGGTGTTGGCAGCGGGCTCGGCGGCTGCCGAGCTGGCAAGCGTCGTGTTGCTGGGTGCCAGCCGGACGCCCTCGTCGGTCTGGACGGTGATCCGGTCGACCAGGAAGCTGCCCTTGGCTCGGTCCGGTGCACCGTAGCCCAGCGTGTACTCGTCGTTCTGCCCGGCCCCGTAGACCTTGAAGTGCTCGGTGGTGTGCTGCGTGTCGGATAGGAAGATGAACGTGAGGGTCACGTTCTGCCCGGCGTACGGGGAGAGGTCGACCTCGTCCCACTGCCACGCGTTGCCGGTGGTGTCCTGCCAGACCAGGTCCCCGGACAAGAGGCCCTGGAGGACCTCGAACCGGGAGCGCTCGTTGGCGTAACAGGCTGCCTCGCCGGCCTGGCTGACGCCGTACCCGGTGCAGGCGCCGGTGGCTGAACTCGACCCGGTGGTGGTCGGACAGGTCAGGCCCTCGACGGTGGTCCTGTAGGTCTCCTCGACGCTGTCCCTCTCGTCGTCACCCCTGGCGGGCTCCAGCAGGTGCGGGATCGCGTCGCACCGCAGCTCGCTCTCCAGTTGGAAGACGACGTCGGTGAGCGGGTCGACCAGGTTGAGCGGTGCCGTGGCCCGGTTGACGACCTCGCAAGGCCCGTCCTCGGGGCAGTTCTCGGGGTCGGTGATCTGGTCCACGACGCTCTCGGCGTCCTGCCTGGTGGACACGTAGAGCCGGGCCTCTGTGAGGCCCGAATCGCCGGGAGGCGTGATCAGGCTGGAGATGAACCGGAGCTCGGCGCGGCTGACGTCATCCAGGCGGACGTCGTGGGCCATGCCGTAGACCCGCTGGCTGCCCTGGGGGCTCTCGAGGTAAACCCCGGCCCGCGGCGGGAGACGCTCGGCGGTGTTGTTGAGCTGGCTGCCGACGGTCTGCTGGACCTCACGGACCCGGTCCTCGACCACGCAGGGACCCACGCCCAGGACGCAGAACCCGAGCAGGGGATCGAGGGCGCTGGTGTCGCCGGGGTCGCCGTCACCGCCGCCGTCTCCACCGCTGCCGCCGGCGCCCTGGGTGCCGTCGCACCGGGGCGGCTTGTCGGTCTGGGTGGAGAGCAGCTCACGGACGGAGACGCTCCCGTGGGCGATGATCTCGTCGCCGCAGGCCCGGAACAGGGTCTCCTCGTGCTCGGTGGGAGCCCAGGTGGCACCGTTCTCCAGGGTGCCGGGATCGAGCTGCAAGGGTGCCCGGATGATGTCGGAACCGGGGTGGACGTCCCACTGGCCGGCCTCGCCGTCGATCTCGAAGGTCGTCTGGCCTGGGGTCACGGTCTCGAACCGGTCGACCATGACCGGTGGGGGGGCCGTGTCCACGCCTAGGGGGGCTTGGGCGGTGGCATCCTTGAACTGGGCGACCAGCAGGTAGGCGCCGGTGTCCAGGGTCCGCTGGAACGTGGCCGCGGCCCTGGCGTCCTCGACCCCCAGGGGGTGTCTGTCGCCGTCAGCCGGGAGCGAGAGGGTCTGTTGGCTGAAGGGTTGGGCGCCGCTGCGGACCGGGGAGCGGGTCTGCGGGTCGTAGGGGAAGGCTGTCAGGGTGACCTCGCCGGACAGGGGGATGTTGCCCTGGGCCTCGGCGATGACCGTGGCCCTGACCAGGTCGCCCTCCTGGACGACGGTGGCGTTGGGGACCACGCGCAGATCGACCGACGTGTCCTCGCCGACGGGGAGCCGGGCGACCTCCATGTCGTTGCGGGGGTCGGTGTCGGGCCCGCTGGGCTCCAGTCGGGCGGTGATGTCGTAGGGGGCACCCTCGGTGACCGGCAGGGGGAGGCTGGCCTGGGTGCTCTCGAGGAACGACAGGGGGCCAGGGACGGTGACCGTCTGCTCGGTCAGGGTCGAGCCCTGGCGCATCACGGTGACGTTGACGCTGAAGGGACCGGGCTGGTCGGCCAGGCCGACGTTCTGGATCCGGGCCTGGGTCGGGAAGGTCTGGCCGGGGACGGCCAGGTGCTCCTCGGCCGGGGCCTGGAGCTGGAGGCGCAGGTCGGTGCTGCTCGCGCCGGCGCGGACCTGGACACGGTCGATGGCCCACAAGCCCGTGGGGACGTCGCCGACGGCGCTGGTGCCCGCGCGGAACCGGAGGTCGGTCTCCTCGCCGG
>CAZBKU010000176.1:0-6776 GCA_964492585.1 uncultured Thermoplasmatales archaeon
CCGGCCTCCAGCAGGACGGCGCCCTCGTCTACCCCATGGAGCACGGGCTCCAGGGCCACGCCGCCGCGATGCTCCACCCGGCAAGCTCTCGGGCCGTGGTCGAGGACGCCCAGGCCACCGAGATCGACGACGAGCCTCTGGATCCCGCCTCGAGCGACGATCCAAGCCCGGACGCCGTACCCTGGCTGACGCCCCTGCTCGTCGCCGGCCTGCTAGGGCTGGTGGCCCTCTCCAGGAAGCCGTGACCCCACAACGCCTAAGGCCCCCCTGGCCCACTGCCCGCCCATGCGACGAGGAGGCACGCTGGTGGTCGTCGTGGCCTTGGGGCTCCTGATCGGGCCCTACCTGCCCCAGACGACCGCCGGGCCCGAACCGGGCTTGTTCTGCGAGGAAGGCGAGATGGTCCACGACCGGCTCTTCCCCGAGCCCGACGAGGTCAACGACTTCATCGCGTTCGACGAGGCCCGTTGCGGGCTGGACGTCTTGACCGAACGCCATCCGGATCTGATCGAGGTCGAGGAGATCGGCCAGAGCGTCGGCTGGATGAACGTGGAGACCCAGGAGCACGACACCTTCCCGGTCCTGGCCGTCGAGGTCACCGACGAGACCGTGCCCGAGGAGGACAAGGCCGGCAACCTCGTCTTCATCAACAGCGTGCACGGCAACGAGAAGGGAGCCCGGGAGGGCGCCCTGCGGGTCATCGAGGACCTCCTGACCGGCCAGGGCATGGCCACCCAGGTCGAGGAGGCCACCGGCCTCTCCGTCGACCAAGCCCTGGACACCTACCGCCTGGTCTTCACCTTCCCCAACCCCGACGGCTGGGTCCACGAGTACCCTGAGTACCGACCCAACGACGCCTGCGCTGTCTCGGCCACCTGCACGGCCGGGGTCACCGGTCCGGGCGAGGTCGGCTTGGAGACCCAGGGCTTCGTCCGGGGGAACGGGAACGGCACCGACCTGAACCGCCAGTACCCCACAACGGGGACCCCGCACGCTAGCTGGCCGGCGCTCACCGAGCCCGAGATCGACGCCGAGGTCGCCTACTTCGACAGCCTGCCGGGCAAGACCCTGGCCGGGGTCGACCTGCACGGCATGCTCAACGCCGAGAACCTCACCTACCTCATGATCAAGGACACCCAGCGCGACCTCGAGGAGGTCGTCACCCACGAGCACGTCGCCCGGACCACCTACGGCCAGCTAGCCAACGACACGCGCCTGGACCCCTGGCGGGCGACCGTGGGCCCGGCCTCGGTCTGGGGGTCGACCTACGACCTCTTGGGCTACAGCGCCCCTGGCACCGGTGGGGCCTACGTCGTCCAGGACACCGGCCTGGACGCTCCCGGGTTCACCGTCGAGCTGGCCTACAACCACATCGCCTTCGACAACAAGTACGCCGGGCCCGGCCAGTACATGAACACCCTCCACGTGGCCGCCATGCGCGACATCGTGCTCGGCTTCCTCGAGCACGCCGCCACCACGCCCACCGGTGTCACCGTCACCGGCGAGGCGACGATCGGCGTGCTCCCCCACCCGGAGGTCATCGGCGAGGGCCGCTACGATGGCACCGACGCCGATCCCAACGACGCCTTCCGGGAGATCGCCGAGCACGCCCCTGAGGCCCAGATCACCTTCCTGGATCAGGCCACCCCTGATGCTCTCTCGGGGCTCACCCACATCGTCGTGGCCGACCGGGCCCTCGACGAGCACCCCCCAACCACGCTCGAGGCCCTCCAGGCCTGGACCGAGGCCGGCGGCACCCTGGTCCTCACCGACAGCGCGCTAGAGCACGCTGAGGCCTTGGGCATCGGCAGCGGGCACCGGATCGTCGAGGATGTGACCGGAAAGGTCGACACGATCGACAAGAGCCACGGCCTGGCCGCGACCACCTACGACCCGGTCGGCTCCCTGGTCGACGGCAACCCCTTGCGCTACGACGCCGGGACGGTCCCCAACCACTGCCTGGACAGCTTCGAGGGCACCGTCGTCGGCCAGCGCCAAGCCCCCAACGAGGAGGGCGGCATGATGGGTGATCCCACCGCCGGGCCGAGCATGTGCACCGTCCTCGGTGAAGCCAGCCTCGGCGAGGGCACCGTGCGGGTCATGGGCGCTGCCCTGCCTCCGCCGGTCACCCAGGGCGACCACGGGACCGACGGGTACGCGCTGACCCCCAACGGGTTCCGGATCCTGATCAACACGATGGACCTGACCCTTGAGCCCTCCGACGCGACCCCGGCTGAGGGTCCGGACGAGGAGGCCGGCGGGGACGGCATCAGCGGTGTCCCCGGTGCTACCACGCTCCTGGCCCTGGCAGCCCTATCCGGCGCTGCGTTGGCCGTCAAGCGTCGGGGCTGACCCAGCCGGGCTCCCGTCCGGGCAACCCGGCACGCCCATCGAAAGCCTAGAGGCCATCCAGGCCCGGGCGTCCAGGTCCAGCCCGTAGGCCGGCAACCGCACCTTCCCCTCCTTCGTGAGGACATGGATCCCGAACCTCGCCACGTGGAAACCGAGGATTTGGTCGGCCGGGACCTCCTCCAGCACCTCCCGGCCCCGGCCTTGGACCACCAGCGCCTCGTCGTCCAGGGTCAGCGTGTGCGGTCCCTTGCCCACCAGGTCGTGGACCCGAGCCACCATCCTGCGGCTGGCCGGCACGGCGGCCACCAGCCAGGCCCCGACGATGCCAAGGACCAAGGCGTCAGGGTCCGCGAGCATGGCGAACGGATGCCAGCTCGTGGGGGGCGCCAGGAGGGCCGCGGCGACCAGGCCAGCGACAGCAAGGACCAGGGGGGCCGCCCCGAAAGCGTAGGCGAGGCGACGGCGGGCCGCGCTCGGGCGGGCCACGTCGATCCGATGCCCCTTGTCGGCCAGGCCCGCCGGTGCGGGGTCGTCGAGGGCCTCCAGCACGGGGGCCTCGGGGGCTGCCCTCCAGAGGGGTACCTCCTCCCGGCCCGCCAGAGCCAGCAGGTCGCGGACGTCGGCCAGCAGGGCCTCGATGTCGTCCGGGGATCCGCGTGCCAGGCCGAGGGTGCCCGCACCGGCTAGGTGGACCCCCAGGCGCTGGCTCCCGGGGCTGGGCCCTGCCGTATCGCTGGCCCCCGGCTGGACGGCGCGCACCAGGCCGACGACATCGGTCAGGGCGTGGACCCCCTCGAACTGGTCGGGCCCGTTGACCACGTCGATGACCTCGGGGGCCAGCCGGAGGTCGGCACGGACGGGCTGGGCCAGGAAGGTCCCCCAGATCGTGAGGAGCCCCAAGGGCACCCCGATCGCTGCGAAGAGCGCCTGGATCGACCAGAGCTCGTCCGGCAGCAGGACCAACGGCATCAGGAACATCCCGGTCGCCAGGCCACCGCCCAGGAGCATGAGCACCCGGCCCCCCAGTTCCTTGAGCCAGGTGTGCTGGATCACGATGCTCCCGTCGGTCCGGCCGACCCGGTGGAACCGTAGCTCCGGGCACGCGAACGTCCGGGTCGCCATGGACGCTGCTCTCCCTGTATCCTGTCAAAGGCCTTGCGGTCGAGGCCCAGCACACCCCTCCCGGTCCCAGCCCCCGGTCCTGCCGCCCGCAGCCTACAAGTCGCTCCCCAGCCTATCCCGTCACGTGCCCGCCGTCCCACCCCGCCTCGAACGCCTCTTCGAGCACGCATCGGCTGTCGACGCCATCCTGGTCATCAACGATCCGCCGGATGCCACCTTCCAGTGGGCCACCGGGCTCCACCACGGCGGCACCTTCGAGGGTTCGGCGGTCGTCCTGAGAGCCGGTCAGGTGCCCACCGTGTTCGTCCCTGAGCTCGAGGAGACCACCGCCAAGAAGGGCATGGGCGAGGTCGTGGTCTTCTCCGGGCGCGAGGGGCTCAACGACCACCTGGCCGAGCACCTTGAGGACGCGGCCACCATCGGGCTCAACCTGGAGAAGGCCACCGTCAAGCGCTACCGCAAGCTCGAGCGCAACCTGGACGCCGACCTGGTCGACGTCGGGGACGCCATCCAGCACGCCCGTCTGATCAAGGACACCGACGAGCTCGAGGCCATCCGGGGCGCCTGCCGGATCACCGACCACATCGCCGACCAGATGGAGGACCACCTGGAGGAGGCCACCACCGAGACCGAGCTGGCCGCCGACATCGTGCGCACGATCCTGGCCGAGGGCGCCCGGCTGGCCTTCGACCCCATCGTGGCCCTGGGGGCCAACAGCGCCGAGCCCCACTACGCACCCTCCACGGTCCCGCTGCGCGAGGGCCCACTCTTGGTCGACATGGGCGCCAAGGCCGACGGTTACTGCTCGGACATCACCCGGACCTACCACATCGGGCAACCCGACAAGACGTTCGAGAGGATGTACGAGATCTGCGACCAGGCCCTGGAGGCGGCCCTGGACACGATCGCGCCCGGGGTCCAGGGCGGCAAGGTCCACCAGGCCGCCGCGGATGTCATCGACGCCAGCCGGTTCAAGGGCCGGTTCATCCACACCGTGGGCCACAGCATCGGCGTCGAGGTCCACGACGGGGGCCGGTTGCACACCAGCCAGGACCTGGAGCTGGAGCCCGGCATGGTGTTCACCATCGAGCCGGGGATCTACGTCGAGGGCGAGGCCGGCGTACGGCTCGAGGAGGACATCGTGGTCACCCAGGACGGCTGCGACGTGCTGACCTCGGCAGACCGGCAGCTGCGCGTGCTGGAGCTGTGAGGGGACGACCGGTGGAACGCAGAGGGAACAGGGAGGACGATCCCTCGTGAGGTCCGGCCGCCTGGCCGGTACCCTGGGGTCCGGGGTGGACGAGGTGTCGGTCCCTGGCCTCTGGTACCCCTGCTCCCTCTGCTTCCCACCGGTTCTACGGTGTCTTTGATGTGGCAGGCCACCGTTGATCCCCCAGCATGGCTGGCCCCATCGTCGACGCCTGGATGCAACACCCGAGCCGGCGGTTCATCCAGCAACCGATGTTCGAGAGCCTGTGGCGCTGGATCGGCGAGGACAAGGTCCCCGACGACCTCGACCCCAAGCTGACCATCCAGCACTACCGCTCGGCCGAGGTGGACACCGCCCTGGCCTGTGCCTGGCACGGGCCCCAGGGCGCGCTGATCACCAACGACGAGGTCGCCGACCTGGTCGACCAAGCCCCGGACCTCTTCGCCGGCATCGGGAGCGTGGACCTGTCCCGTCCCATGGACGCCGTCCGCGAGGCCCGTCGATGCATCGAGGAGCTGGGTTTCTGCGGCATCCGGGTCATCCCCTGGCTGTGGGACCTGCCCCCCGACGACCGGCGCTACTACCCCCTCTACGCCGAGCTCGTCGAGCAGGACATCCCGTTCTGCACCCAGGTCGGCCACACCGGGCCCCTGAGGCCAAGCGAACCGGGACGCCCGGTCCCCTACCTCGACCACGTGGCCCTGGAGTTCCCCGAGCTGACCATCGTGGCCGGCCACATCGGGCACCCCTGGACCGAGGAGATGCTGGCCCTGGCCACCAAATACGAGAACGTCCACATCGACACCAGCGCCTACAAGCCCAAGCGCTACCCCGACGCGCTCGTCGAGGCCATGACCGGTCACCTCCAGGACAAGATCCTCTTCGGGACCAACTACCCGATGCTCCAGCCAGGCGACTGCCTGGACGGGATCGAGGCCCTGGAGCTGGACGAGGCCACCCGGCGGGCGTTCCTGGGCGAGAACGCGGTGCGGGTCTTCGGGTTGTGAGGTAGACGGGTGACCACGGAGGCACGGAGACACGGAGGGTACGGAAGAGAGGGGCAGGGATCCTGGCGTTCCCCACGGGGTGCGAGAACGGCTCCACGGGCAGGAGGATACATCTCATCCTCCGTGTCTCCGTGGTCCGGTTCCTTGGGCCACCACCGGACCGGTCGCGGCTCCCGGATAACGCCTAACCCCCCTGCCAGGCACCCGCCCGCGTGCGCTCTCAGTTGGCCCTGGCCCTGGCCCTGCTCCTCGGCCTGCACCTGCTCGGCGACCAGGTCACCCCGAGCCCGCTGACCGCCGCCGAGATCCCGGCCCACCTGGGCCAGACGGTCCGCCTGGAGGGCACCGTGCTCGACGTCGACCCGGGACGCACCGTCCACCGGGTCGAGCTGCAGGATGCCACAGGCACCACCACGGTCCTGCTGAGGGGGCGGCCCCCGCCCGTCGGCGCCCGGTTGTCGCTGGTGGGCGACCTGGAGGCCGACCGGGATGGTGCCATCGTCTGGGCCAGGGGAGCGCCGACGATCCTCGAGGCGCCCTCACCGGCCCCGCGGTCCCTTGGCGAGCTCCTCAAGCGTGCCCCCCGCCTGATCGACCAGCCGGTGGCTGTGCTGGCCGGCTGGGATGCCGCCAACGGGACCCTGGTCGATGGGGACAAGCGCTTGCCGGTCCGCTGGCGCATCGCGGAGCCCTCCAGCCAGGAGCTCTTGGCTTGGGGCCTTGTGACCTACCGGGACGAGCTGGCCAGCTACCGGTTGGAGATCGTGGGGTGGCGGCCCTGGACACAGGCCTCCTCTCCATCGTGATCCTCGGCGGCCTTGCCGGTTGCCTGGCCAGCCTGGTGCCCGGTCTACACGTCAACACGGTGGCCGCCCTGGGCTTGTTGGCCACCCAACGCTCCCTGATCGGCCAACCGGCCGGTGCCGTGGGCCTGCTGGCCGCCCTGGGCGCCTCGACCATCGTTTCCATCGTCCCCCTGGTCCTGCTCGGCGTGCCCGAGGGCGAGGATGCCCCCGCCTTGCTGCCCGGCCAACGCCTGGCCAAGAAGGGACAGACCCGGCAGGCCCTGGCCGCCAGCGCCCGAG
>CAZBKU010000177.1:0-6741 GCA_964492585.1 uncultured Thermoplasmatales archaeon
AGGGGCCCAGCGTTCTCGAGGATCCACCGGGAGACGAGCACCCCTTCAGCCAACCCGCCGCCGAGGACGCCCAAGGCATCGGTGACGGCGAGGTAACTGACCACACCGTCGAGCACGTGGCCGCCCACCACGGCCAGGCCGGCGCCGGTGGCCAGCACACCGGCCCTGGATCCCGACCGGGCCCGGGCCAAGGCCCACTGGAGGGCCAGGATCGCCACGACCGCCACCAGTGTGACGATCAGGACCGTGCGCGCGCCAGGAGCCACCGGCTGGACCCGGAGCACGTGGACGACCGCCAGGGCCCCAGCGGACCCGGTGGCCACCAGGCCCGTGATGCGTGCAGCCCCCGGCCAACCGATGGTGCGGGACCGGGCCAGCGTCCAGATGAGACCCAGGGCCAAGGCCGTAGCAGCCACCTCGGGCACGGCCGGCTCTCGGAGGACCACGGTCTGGCTGGTGCCCGGGTCCATGTAGAGCAGGCGAGCCAAGACGGCGGCGGCCAAGGCCGGCGCCAGGACCACCAGCAGACGGTCTCCCACGGCCCGGCCCTGGTCCTCGAAGAGCAGGAGGAAGAGACCTAGGAGCCCGGCCAGGAGGGCCAGGTTGGCCCACAGTCCACCGACCGGGACGGCGTCGAGCAGCCCGGGCCTGAACAACGAGATGGCCAAGGCGATCAAGCCCCCGCCGATGGCTGACCAGTAGGCCGGCGCCCGGGTGAGCCCCGGCACCGCCTCGGCCTGGGTCGATGGCCCCTCCATACACCGCAAGGACCGCTAGGGGGTCTTGAGCTGTGCGGCTAGCGGGCCTTGACCGTGTCTGGGTTCGATCGACCTGGTCTGTGATGCAGAAGGGTTCGAAGACTGGGGGGCCCGAGGCTGTGAACCGTACGGCAGGAGGTCCATGGTCCGGAGGATCTGGACGTCAGGCGGTCCATGGGTCCCCACAAACGAGGTCCGGCGTGAGCCTTCCCCAGGACGATCGTGGAAGGCTCGGCTAGGTGCTCTCGACCCAGTCGGCCCCATCCCGGGTGATCTGGACCTTGCCGGCGTCGTCGGCCAGGATGAGGCCGGCGGCGGCCAGGTAGTCCCGGGTGCGCTCCTCGACCTCCGGCTCGAACCCGAGCTCCTCGAACAAGGTCTCGACCTTGACCGGTGTCTCGGGGTCGCCGTCGGCCACGTTGTACAGGGTGCGCACGTAGGTGCCTCGCTGCTCGCGGCGGGGGTCGACCTCGGAGCTGCGGCCGGCCGCCAAGCGAGCCTCCTCGACCTGGTGGATCGCCGGGAGGGTCAACCGGTACCGGGTGCCGCCCTCGTCCTCGACCAGGCCCCGGTTCTCGAGCTCCCGGAGCGTGCGCCGTTTGCGGTCCTCGTCCATCCCGAGCTTGTTCTCGACCTCGTTCTGGTCGAAGGCCGTCTCTGGGCTACCATCCACGACATCGTAAGCGATGTCGAGGTACTGCTCTGCGTCTTGATCGCTTACCGCCATGTCCAACCCCTGGATGGGCGGCGTGTACTAACCTTTGTTGCCTGACAGCATCGCGAGGGTAGCTTGCCGGATCCTGATCCGGTCGGGGGCCGCGACGGTCATGTAGGCCGTGCTGGCGGGTCCAAGAGGTAGCGGGCCAGCAGGTACCCGGTGGCCAGGGCGGTCAGGTGGAAGGCCGGGGTGTAGCTTCTCAGGAACCAGGCACCGACGTTGAGCTCCCAGAACACGAAGAACGCGAACAGGGGTCCCGGGCGCCGGGCCCGGGCGGCCAGGGCGCCCATCAAGCCGAAGGCCCCAGCGCTGCCACCGGACCAGGTACGCTGCCAGGCCTGCTCGAAGAACCCGACCTCGGGGTAGAGGGCCACCAGGCCGTAGAGCAGGACCCCAGCCACCAGGGCGCCGAGCAGCCCGGTGACCGCGAAGATCGCCGTGGTCCGACCGGTGCCCTCCTTGACCTCGAACGGCACACCGAAGAGGCCCAGCAGCACGGTGACGTAGATCAGCTGGACATCGTCGTGGTTGAGGAAGAGCGCTGTGACCAAGGAGCCCGCGGCATCCAGGGGGGCCTGGGTGAGCTGGGGGATGCTGTAGAGGTAGGCCTCGTAGGCGGTGGTATCGAGGCCGAACCCGTCGGCCTGGGGCTGGCCAAGCCAGAGGAAGAGCCCCCAGGAGACCATCAGGTAGACCAGGCTGGCCGGCGCGCGAAGAGGGACCCGGGGCCAGGTAGGCCACCGGCGGGCCTGGAACTGGCCCCACGGGACATACGGGCGCAGCGGGCTGGGCCCGGGTCGGACCGGGTCGTCGGCCGGCCAGACCCCCCACCACGCGGCCAAGGTGGCGACGACCAGGCCCAGGTAGCCCATCGGAGCCGCCAGGCCAAGGACGGTGACCAGGGTCAGCCAGACGAGCCCACCGGCCAGGGCCGACAGCCCGTCACCCAGCCATCCGGAGGCTCCCTGGCGACCGACGAGGCGACCTTGGCCCAGCCAGGCCACCGCGAGGCACGCTCCCAGCAAGGGATGGGTGAGCCAGGCCAGGGCGCCCGGCAGGCCCAGGGGCTGGGCGACGGCCAGGACCAGCACCACCAGAGCGGCCAAGGGGAGCGCGAGGTCGAGCACGTGCCGCGGTCCGATGTGGGCCTGGAGACGGTCCCAGGTCCCAACCGCCAGCAGGACCGCTCCTGCAGCCAGGAGAAGCGCCAAGGACAGATCCCTGTCCAACCCCGTGGCTTGGCCGGCCACGGTCGCGCCGATGACCGCTGGGATCAGACCACGGCCCAGACGGATGCGATGGACGCCGTCAACCAGCGGCATGCGAGAAGAACGGGTCCCTCGGACCTTGAGGCTGCTGTTGACCGTGGCCAGGTCCTCCCTTGGAGGCCCTGGCATCCCGGGACCCCCCCAGGCTCGACGGGAGCCAGCTCACGGTGGGCTTCGGGACCTGATGGGCAGCAGGCTTACGATGGGGCACGCGCGCGGGCCCGCTCGGGCTCCTGGGCCTGTCGGGTCACCTCGAGCACGTCGAGGTCGCCATCGAGGATCAGATGCAGGGTCTCCCCGTCGTAGGGGATCGACACGCGGACCCGGACGGGGTCCCGTGAGACGAGGCCTTGCTCCTTCTGGAGCTGGTCCCAGAGCCGGCCGCAGGCGACAGGGTCGTCGAGGTCGTAGGTCATCTCGAACCCGTGGTCGTGGTAGAACGACACGACGGCTGGGTGGTCGTGGACGGCCGCCTGGACCGGGAAGGACCCGGTATGTTTGCAGACCTTGCAGACGTACCCGGCTCGGAGCTCGTCTCGGGATCCGCAGGTCGGGCAGACGGTCTCTGGCCCTACCTCGTGGGAGTCACAGATATGCAGCGATCCCTCGACCGGTCCCGAGCACTCCGGGCAGATCCCGCGGATCATCGTCCCGACGTCCCGGTGGAACCGGATCGTCCCGGCCACGAAGACCTCCTCCGGTTCCCGGTGGGCCAAGCCGGCAGGGGCAAGATCCCACGCCATCAGGGTGCCCTGGGGTTCCGTCTTCGGGCATCGGGGTGGCCCCTCCTCGACCGGCCCAGGTCCAAGGTTGCCCTCGCAGTGGGTGCAGCGTTGGTACAGGCGCTGATCCTGGTAACTGATCTCGACCCGTGAGCCGCATCGGTGGCAGGTCCTCGGGATCTCGGTCGGGGAGAGGGTCGCCTCGTCGAGGCCGGAGCCGGCGATGATCCCTTGGACGACCTTGTGTCCGGCTCCCCGGAGCTCGTAGCCGTGCTCGGTCTCGGCGACGAAGCGACCGACGAGCTTGTCGAGGTGGTAAGAGAAGTTGCCGCTGTCCGGGGCGCCGACCCGCTCGAGGAGCTCGGTGAACGTCAGGACATCGTCGCTTTCGGAACGCGGATCGTAGGCCTCCCAGAGCGCCAGCAGGATGGCCAGACGCGTCTCGTCGCTCAGGAGCTTGAACCCGTCGACGGCGTGGGGCCCGGCCGCGCCGGCCGCCGCCTCGAGCGGGGAGCCTCCAGCGTTGCCATCTTCCATGCGAGAACCTAGCATCCTCGCCTCCCTAAAAGGTGCAGGGCACGAGGCCCAAACGGGTGGACCGCCGGGCTGCAGAGCTGTAATCTCGTACAGGGAACCCTTTTCGGCCGAGCCGCAGGTCGTAGCCTGGGTGGAACGCCCACCCGAGACGATCTGTCCCCTCCGGGGGCCGGAGGGACACACTGGAGGAGAGGAGACAGAACCATGACGCAACGCGCCGGAACCGATCATCGTGTCGTGTTCGTGATCGCGATCGTCGGGACCCTGCTGCTTGCCGGGTGCATGTCCGCCACCGAGGAGATGGCCCGAGAGGAGAGGCACGAGCAGGTCATGACCAAGGCACGGGAGGTCGCCCAGGACATCAACACCCCTGAGAAGGCCCGGGCGGCCGGGTACGTGCCCGACGAACACTGCATCCCCGGTATGGGTGTCCACTGGACCCACCAGCCGGGCCAGCAGGGCTCCTACGTGGACACCCAGCTGGACATCGAGAACCCGGAGGTCGTGATCTTCCTCCCGGATGACAGCGACCTCTCTGACACCAGCGGGGACACGTTCCTCGGCATCGAGTACCTGGTCGTCACCGAGGGGACCGACATGAACAGCACCGAGACGAAGCCGGATCTGATGGGCGTCCCCTTCGATGGACCGATGGCCGGCCACTCCCCCCAGATGCCGTGGCACGTGGACTTCCACGTCTACCTTGCCGAGGGGTACGAGAGCGGGCCGGGTTTCCCGGCCGAGCAGCCGGACAAGATCCAGTGCCCGGAAGGCACGACACCGCCGTTGGAGGAGGGCCCTGAGGGCGACCCGCAACTGGCCGAGGTCCGGCAGGCGACCTCAAGCTACCAGGAGGTCTCCAACGCCCGAGCCGATGGATACGTCCAGTTCTCTCCGCATATCCCCGGTATGGGCCTCCACTTCTTGCACGACTCGGCGTTCAGCGCCGATGGCGCAGAGACCCTGGATCGGACGTTGGATCGGACCGACCCCGAGCTCGTCCTCTACGTGGAGGGCGACGAGGGGCACGACCTGACGGCCGTGGAGTACGCCGTCCCGGTGGCCGAGGGCGAGACGGCGCCGCCCGACCAGGCCGTCGACCTGTTCGACGAGGCCGACGCCGACGACTGGCACGTCCACCCGAGCGCGCACGAGCTCGGGCTGGCACAGGGTTGGATGGTGCACGGCGAGTGCCACTACGAAGGAGGCGTCGGCGTGTTCCTGGCCGAGAACCCGGAGGGCGAGTTCGTCCTCTTGACCCCCGACGGGCAGGTGGGGACCTGGAACGGCACGGTCGGGCCGGACCAGTGCCCGCAGGAGATCAGCGGTGAGCCGCTTCCAGACCTCCTCCTCAGCCACGGTCACTGGTGGACGCTGCACGCATGGATCTGGCAGGAGAACCCGGAGGGCGTCTTCCATCCGACCAACCCGAGCATCGAGTGAAGAGCGCGACCGCCGCACATGACGGAGTGATCGAGATGCCTGAACACATCGAGCACGTGATGGGGTTGATCTTCGGACGATGGCGAAGCCAGACGCTCTACGCCGGCGTCGAACTGGGCGCGTTCGAGACGCTGGCCGACGCCGACCATCCACTAGGAGCCCAGTAACTCGCCAAGCGGCGCGACCTTGACCCCGATGCAGCCTACCGGCTGATGCGCGCGCTGGGCAGCCTCGGTTTGGTCGCCGAGGACGAAGCCGGTCGCTTCTCGCTCACGGACGCCAGCCACCTCCTCACCGGCGAACACCCGATGTCGCTGCGGGATGTGGCGAGGCTCGAGGAAGGCCCCACGCACTACGCCGTCTGGAAGCACCTGCCCGAGATCGTCCAAGACGGGGGTCCCAACGGCTTCCAGCGTGAGTTCGGTCACGACATCTTCGAGCACCGGGAGGCCGACCGGGACTACGCGGACCGCTTCAACGCGTCCATGACGAGCCTCTCCCGGATGGAGTCCGCCCAGGTCAAGGGCCTGCTCGCCGAGACGGACCTCACCCGCTTCGATCGCATCTGCGATGTCGGCGGCGGGCACGGACAGCTCTTGTGCACCCTGCTCGACGACGCGCCGGGCGTCGAGGGCACTGTGCTCGAGCTCCCCAACGTCGTCGAGGCCGACGACGAGCACTGGCATCACCGGATGGGGCTGGCCGACCGCGTCGAGTTCGTGGCCGGGGACTTCTTCGAGGAGGTCCCCACCGCGGACGCCTACCTGATGAAGCACATCCTCCACGACTGGGACGACCAGGAGTGCCTCGAGATCCTCTCCACCGTTCGCCAAGCCGCGCCCGAGGGGGCTCGGCTGTTCATCTGCGAGCTCGTGGTCCCTGGTCCCCAGACGCCCCATCTCGCCAAGATCTTCGACGTGAACATGATGATCATGTCGACCGGTCGCGAGCGGACGGTCGAGGCGTACGACCGGTTGCTCAGCAAGGGCGGTTGGGCGCTTGAAGAGACCCATGTGGGGGATGCACCGATGAGCGTGGTCGAGGCGAAGGCCACCTAGCTTCGCGCAAGCAGGAGGGAGGCAGTCGCCCGGCTACAAGGTCATCGGGTCATGCCCCTGCAGGAGCAAGGCGTAGAACGGGAGCTCTGGCTGTGGGAAGCAGGAAGGACCGCCAGAGCAGCGGTCGGTGAATGTCAGACCGCCCGGATCCCGCGCGGCATCGGTCCCGGGCGTCGCATCCACCCTTTCAGGCTCCGGCTTCTCAGCCGGCCATCCCGGTTGTCCCCTCAGGAAGCG
>CAZBKU010000178.1:0-6713 GCA_964492585.1 uncultured Thermoplasmatales archaeon
CATGGATCGCCTTCGCCACGCCGGCCACCCGCCCGGTGGCCGCCTACCTGGTCGAGCACCCCTCGGCCCACACCACCGAGATCGCCAAGGCCCTTGGCCAGTCGCCCGGCAACATCCGCAAACACCTGCAGACCATGCACGAGAACGACCTGGTGACCAGCAGCCAGTTCGGCCGCAAGGTCCGGCATCGACCCCTGCCCGTGTTGCTGGCCTGGATGGACGAGGCCGGCCAGCGGCTCGGGGTGACCTGGGACGATGCGGATCGGGATGGAGCCGGGGACTGATCGGGTCCGTGCACCCGCCCCCTTGGGGACACCCAAGGGTCTCAGGCTCGACCTGGGCGCCAGGGTGGTCCGCCGCGAAGGTGGATCGTAGCGACGACGCTCAGGCCCGATGACCGATACCTTCAGAGACCCCGCTATAGCACTCAAGAGCTTCGCCGTATGTTGCACCGGAGATGGTGCACGACGACCCAGATCGGACCGATGGTGGTCACTCTGCGAGCCATCCCATGACGCTGGGGGTCAAGCTGGATGGTGTGGCTGCAGACGCGCGCTCGAGCCTGCACCCTCAGAACCTAAAGCCGCATCCGTATCGCGAACTTGTCAAAGTGGTCGAAGGTTGTTCAACCTGTAGGCGCTTTACAAACCTCGGACACCAGACAGCGGATGACGATGAGCTCGATCCGAGGTACGAGATCCGTTACGTCCTTGATCGGGCCGACGTGATCCCCGCATGGCGGTCTGCGACCACCCACCTTGGGTCCGATCGAGGCGGAACTGACGCTCGCTCTTCCCATCGATAGACCGCACTCGACCGGCACCGGGGTGAGGCCCTCCCCCAAGCCGGTCGGTCCGTCGACGACGAGAGGGTCTCACGCAGACGCACGTTATCTTGCCGGTCACCCAGCTGGTCCCCAAGACCGGCGCCCCTCCCAGGGCTCCGCCGGGTCTGGGCTGTCGTCACCACCCACGTCGGGCACCGGGCCGGATCGGCCAGACACGATCACGTGCCGTCGTTGTGCCCATCCAACGACCCAACCGGTCGTCGCTCCCGGAGAACCCCCAAGACCACCCCAGACCTCGCCACGCCACAGCCAACCAAGCTCATGCAGACCCGCCTGCGACCACCCAACACCACGCCAGCCCCCACCGACCACCCAAGACCAAGGACTTAAATATCTATATGACAAAATCTATATTACAAGGATTTCCGAGAAATCCTACACGCCAGACGTCCCATGGTGCCCGTACGATGGTCGAGCAACCGGTCGAACTCGTCGCCTCGCTCGCCGGGAACGGCTCGGTCAGCATCGCTCAAGCCCGGGAACGGTTCCCAGACGGGGTCGACCCCAACAAGGCGCTCTTCCGCCTGGCCAACCTGGGTCTTGCCTTCAGGATCGCCCACGGACGCTACGCCGTCCCCAGCAAGGAGGCGCTCTCCGACGCGCTTGCCCAACCCCAGCCACCGATCCGGCTGGCGGTCTGGCTTCACCGCTGGTTCCTCGACGAGGCAGCCCGCTCAGACCTGGCACGCGGTCTCGAGTGGGACCAGGCACGGTTCATCGGCCTCGCCCTCCACCGGCACAGCCAGCTCCGATGGGACGGACCAGAGCTCCTGGTCCCGATCCAAGAGGAAGCCAAGCGCCTCGACGGTCTCCACCACAGCGTCCCGATCCTGGCCTACGACCCCCTCGAGGAGGCCCAGGAGGTCGACCTCCGAGGGACCAAGACCCTGCTCCCCCACCACCGGGACCTGGCACGCATCCTTCTGGTCCACCACGACCCCCGCCTCCGGGAAGCCGGCGACCACCTGCTCGAGGACCAAGGCGCACGGGATCAAGCGTTCGACGTGCAGCTCTCCAAGACCGACCCACCCATGCCCTTCCCAGACGCCCGGCTGTCACGGGGACCACCCTTCCGCTACCGCGTGTTCGGCCCCCGGTCCTGGATCCACAAGAACCTCGAACACAGCCACCCCAGCCGTGCCCAGGGAGACCGCTGACGTGACCACCCTCGGACCCGACGAGCAACGCACGATCATCGCCAAGCTGCTCGAAGCCCTCCCGGACGCGTGCGGCATCGTCTTGCTCGGGAACACGGCCGGCATCCGCCACGGCGTCCCCAACGTGACCACCACCAAGGACGTGGACGTCGCCGTGATCCTCCTGGATGAGGACCAACGGGTCGCTCCCCGCGAACGCATCGACGACGTCCTCGACGACCTCGGGATCGAGCCCACGCGGTACCCCGCCGACCGGAGCTTCGTCCAGGCCGCCATCCCCATCGACGGCGTCCACCGCACGATCGACTTCATCCGCGGCAAGAAGCGCGACCGGCCCGACGGGACCTTCCTCCACCGCGACCTCCTCAACACGGTGACCCGCGCCGCCCAGGCCGACGACGGCGTCCACCTCCCGTCGCTCACCGACCTCATCGTCATGAAAGCATGGGCAGCCACCGACCAGGCCCGCAAGGCCGACCAAGCCCAGCAGACCGGAGCGGACGCCACAGCCAACCAGCGCCGCAGCCAAGCCTACGAGCAGGACACCCGCCGGTACGCCGAGCATGCACTGGACAAGGAGGTCCTGGACCTGCACCGTGTCAACGGACTGTTGGCTGGCATGCGAGACGAGCGAGCCAGCGACGTACGCGCGGTCCTCACCCGGGCCGGTGTCCTGGAACCCTGACCCTTCCAGGCTGCCCTACACCGGGTCGCACGAAGACACGCGCCCGCCCTCCTGAGGGCTTGGGGCCCGGAGGCCGGCGGTTCAGCGACATGGGGGACGCCGCCCGACGGCGCCGCGCGGGCCTCCACTGGATCCTGAGCGCGCTGCTCGCGTACGCTGGGGGGGTACATCTATATCCTGTGGGAGGTCATCGTATGACGATGACCAAGAAGGCCCGGCGGCAGACGGTGACCGACCCCGAGAACCTGCCGGATCCGGCCATCATCCCCATCTCCGGCCTCAGCCGCGAAAGCCGCACCTACCTCCAGGCCCGGCGAGCGAAGACCGAGGACGGCGCCGAGACCGACGGCCTCTGATCGGCCCTCCACCCCCTGATGGACACCCGGCCGATCGACCTAGACGACCTCTCCATCCACCTCTCCCAAGCCGGGACCGGTCAGCCCGTGCTCTTCCTCCACGGCCTCGGCGGCGCCGGGGCCTCGTGGACACCCATCGCCCAGCGTCTCTGCGACCGCTTCCACGTGCTCTGCCCCGACCTGCCGGGCTTCGGCCGGTCCAGCAAGCCCACCGACCGTCCCTACACACCAGCCTTCTTCGTCGCCACGCTCGTCGAGATGCTCGACGAACTAGCCATCGACCAGGCCCACGTCGTCGGCGGGTCGCTTGGCGGTCAGGTCGCCCTCGAGCTGGCCCTTCGGCATCCCGACAGGGTCGACCGGGTCGTGGCCGTGGCCCCGGCCGGTGTCCCGCCGGCCTCCTACACGGGCTCGGCCGAGCTGGATGCCTACCGGGGGCTCATGGAGGCCGAGACCGAGGCCGCGGTCCGCCGCGCGCGTCAGGCCACCGGCCCTGCTGAGGCCCAACCCGCCGAGCCGGCGCGCAGCGACGCCGAGCTCCTGGCCTACGTCAGAAGCCCAGGCGCCAAGGAGGCCTTCTCCTCAGCCCTGGAGGGGAGCGCCAAGGCCCGGAGGCTTGGCCCCCTGCTCGATCGGGTCGATCCGCCACCGCTGTTCGTCTGGGGCGACCAGGACCCGATCATCCCGCTGGACGTCTGTCGCCTCGAACTGGAGGAGCTCGAGAAGCGGGGGAGGCTCAACCTGGCCGTGTTCGAGGGCTGTGGGCACAGCCCGCAGGCCCAGCGGCCCGAGACCGTGGCCCGGCTCATCAGCCAGGCCCTGGACGGCCAGCTTGCCGGCCAAGATGCGGTCCCCGACAACGTCGACCTGCGGATCGGGCCCGGCTGAGCCCGCCGCGCTGAGCCCCGATCGGCCCGTCGAGCCGCCCCGGCCTCAGGCCCCTCCACCAAGCCGGTCGGTCCTTCAGCGACACAGTGTGTGCTCCCCCGACCATCCACCAGCCACCCTGCCGCCGACCCACGCCATCGGCCACGGGCTCGCCCAGCCTCACGGCTGATCGGATGCCACCGACCTTCCCCTCCAGGTCTGGCCCCCGGTACCTTCAGATACCCCGCTAGAACACTCAAAAACCCCACTAAGTGTTGCTCTCAGGATGAGCTACGATACGCCCGAGCACCCCCGATCACTTGGTGCTGATGGAGACCTTGGCTCCGCGGTCCCCATGGCACGGCCCGTGGAACCACTGCGATTTAGCCGAGAGGATCCGAGGCCTTCACTACCTGAGGAAGGGGTGATAAGTTCTATATAGGGGGTAACACAACTGTTACCCTGCATGCCGCTGGTCGAGGACCACGAGGGCCCGGACATCATGCTCAGCACCGTCGAGCGCATCCAGGCCCTCCTCCAACAGGCCCAGACCCCGGTGAGCCGCAACCACCTGCTCGACCAACTCGCCGAGCACGGCCACACGACCACCCGGCAGCGCCTCAACCGGGCGCTCGAGCATTTCTTCACCCTCGAGCTCGCCGTCGAGGGCTCCAAGGGCATCCAGTGGACCCACACGACCAGCCAGAACCTCCGCCACGCGGCGGCGATCGGGCGCGAACTCTGACGGGTGGACCCTCTGCCATTCGAACCGAACAAGGTCGTCGTCCACCCCGAGCTGGAAGACCAGTACGACGCCTGGGCGTCCGCCGCCAAGAAGGGAGAACAACCAGCCCAAGCGATCTGGAACAGCTTCGAGACCGCGCTCTGGAGGATCAAGAACGACGGGCAGTGGGGCGAGGTCATCTCCAAGAGCGACATCCCCGCCTACTTCCGGGAACGCTACGGTGTCGAGAACCTCTACTGCGTGGATCTGGCCTCCTTCCACCGGTGCTTCTACACCATCGTCCACCGCGATATCGTCATCCTCGACCTGGTCGACCACGACACCTACGACGACTGGTTCTGACTCGGCATCACGTGGTGTTGGCTGACCGCCAAGCCCTCCGCACAACGGTGAACCCGCACCCCGACCATCGCCCCCTCGGAGGCTGAGCGATGAGGCAAGACCCCGAGCACCGGCGAGCCAGCACGCTGACCACCGCCCTGATCGCGGTCACGCTGCTGGCCGTGGCCGGTGGCGTGGCCGGCGCCCTGCCGGTGGGCACCGAGGACCACACCGACCTACAGCCCGGCGCACCGATCCTGCCCGACGGTTGGCTCACCGTGAACACGCTCCACGGCGAAGAACGCCACACCGTCTGCACCGCCAACTTCCTCTTCACCGACGAGGACGGCAACCGGTACATCGGGACCGCCGGCCACTGCGCCCCCGTCGAGGATGGCGTCCACACCTGGGCCTACCCGGAGGGCCCGGTGGCCATGCACGGCACGCGCACCGACACCGCCCAACCCATCGGTCACTTCGTCTTCGCCGCCACCACCCTGGTCCCCACCGACCTCCCGGTCCCCTTCGTCGGCTTCAAGCCCAGTGGGACCTGGCCCTGATCCAGCTCGACCCCGACGTCCAGGCCAGCCCGCAGATGGCCCACTTCGGCGGACCCACCGGCCTCAACGACGACCTGACCCCCTTGCCCGAGGTCCTCCACCACTACGGCTGGGGCGTCCACGGTGTCAACGGCGAGCCCGAGGTCGAGGGTTGCTGTGCCGTCGAGCAACCGGCCCACGCCCGGACCGCCGTGGCCCCCAGCATGGGCGACCCCCACCTCGTCCACGTCTTCGACGTGGCAGGCGGCGGGGACTCGGGCAGCCCCGTGATCAGCGCCGACGGGCGGGCCGTCGGCATCGTGAGCTCGATGAACTACGCCGACCACGGCGTCAGCACCGATGGTGTCCAGACGGGCAACGGGATCTACGTCCGTCTGGGGCCCCAGGTCGACCTGGCCGAGCAGCGCCTCGGGGTCGACCTGACGCTCGAGACCGCGCCCCTAATCGGGTGACGGGCGCGAGTGGCTGCTGCCCGCCCATGGCCTGGCCGGGAGGGCAGGCCGAGCGTCTGTCGCTCGAGCTCCCCAGACCACGGCCCAAGCGGTCGTTGGGGCCGGAGAAACCCGAAGATGGCGCCCACCCGATGGCCCTCGTGATCGCCACCCAACCGGCCCCTGGCCACCCGAGGGCCCAGTACGAAGAGCCTGAGTATCTCCGTCGACCATGGAGTATCAGGGTGACTCCAGTGAAGATGGAGATGTTCCAAGTCTCCGTCCCCAGCATGCCGCCGGGCTTCCCGCGCCTGTTCCGCCAACGGCTGGAGGAGCTTGGACCCGGGGATTGATCGGGTCCGCGGTTCCCTCGGTGATGCTTCGCTTGAGATCCCCCAGCCGGCCCCCGGTCAGGCCCCTCCCCCAAACCGTCCGGTCCTTCGACGACAGGGCTTGAGGCCGCCTCACCCCCACCTCACCGATTAGGAAACCGAGGGCCCGAAATCTCCGACCCTCCCCCCAGGGCTTCGCGGAGCGCCTGGTACGGCTTCGCGGAGCGTCTGGCCGGTACGATGGATGAGACCGTGAGAACCTGCCGTCGACCCTGTGACATCCGTGGTGAGTCTCTGGGACGACCTCACGCTACCTCTGGGTCAAGCTTACGCCATCTTTGGGACGAACCTACACCACCTCTGGGACAACCTTACGCCGCGAGGCAGACAGGCGCTCTTCCCCCGGATCTTC
>CAZBKU010000179.1:0-6666 GCA_964492585.1 uncultured Thermoplasmatales archaeon
CGACGCATCAGCGCCCCTAACGTCACCTGATGCGCCGAAGAATGGGCCCGGCCTGATTCGAACAGGCGACCTCCTCCATGTCAAGGAGACGTCATAGCCAACTAGACCACGGGCCCAGCGAACCGCAGAGATGGCAACCTGTAGTTAAGCGTTTCTTGACACGGGACGACGAGCCTGCAGGGTCACGTCTCCTCGTCGATCCGCTGGATGTCGGCCGTGCTGCCGGTGGCCTTCAGCAGGGTCTGGAGAGCCTCGTGGTAGTCGTCGCCGCGGGCCTCCAGCACGTCGTCCACGTAGGGCTCCAGGTGCTCGGCCATGTCCCGTTCCCGCGGTTCGATGGTCCACGAGGGCGACGGCAGGCCGAGGGAGCGGACCAGAGCCAGGGCGATGGCCTGGTGGGTGCGAGGGGGAGCCGATGTCAGGTGCTGGGTGGCAGCCTGGCGGCCCCCGGACAGATAGGCTCGGGCCACCCTGTCCACGAGGTCCACCGGTTCGGGGAGCGTGTCGTAGCTGGGCAGCTCCCGGGCCACGCGTTGCTGGGATCGGTGGCTGGCCGCTTGGCTGGCCAGCTTCTCCAGGTCGTCCGGCGAGGCGGCGGGATCGTACAGCTCTCGGCCTTGGTCCCCGAGGACCTCGACCAGGGCGGCCTCCCCATGTTCCCGCCAGAGGCTGTGGAGGAGCTCGACGGCTGTCCCCTTGGTCAGCACCACCGATCGGTCCAAGCGATCGAGGATCTCCTCCAGGACCTCGTCCATCGGGGGCTCGGGGTCCAAACGGCCGATCAGGTCCTCGTACGGGGGCCGGTGGATCCGGTCGTCGAAGACGACCATGGGCTCGGCGCCAGCCTGCAAGCGAGCCGCTCGGGCCTTCTCCGCCTCGTTGACCAGGCCCAGGTCGGAAAGCTCGCCGCCGGCGTAGGACCGTAGCACGGGCTCGGGTAGCTCGACGACCCTCTGGGCGTGGGTGTCCCCTTGGGGGTCCTCCAACGGCGGGAGGTGGACCTTGACCGTGACCAGCTCGAGAAGCGATCGGGTGAGCATCCGGCCCTGGAGGACCGAGATCGCGCTGTCACCGCTGGACGGCGGGGAGAGGTGCATGCTGATCCCGGGCTCGACCCAGACCAGCTCCAGGTGGGGCCGGGCCGGATCCTCAGAGCCCCGAGCCCGGTAGGTGCCAGGCGCCTCCTCGCTCAGGCCCAGCTCGCCGACGATGGCCTCCAGGGCCTCGTCGGGGGGGTGCCCGTCGTGAGCGCAGACCAGGCCGGTCTCCGTGGCGAAGATGGCCTCGTCCTCCTTGATGAACGGCAGCGCGATCATCATGCGCAGCATCGGGTCGTGGTGGTGCTGCATGCCCACGTGGCAGGGGGCCGGGGCCTCGGCCCACGGCGCGATCGGCACCTTGCCCTTGGGGGTGTTGACGTTCTGGAAGTACTCCAGGCCTTCCTTGCCAGCATCGTGGATGCGTAGCGCGGCGCTGTAGGCCCGGCCGATCTGGTGGAAGCGTTGACCCATCTTCTTGAGCTTGTCCGGATCGTTGCGATGCTTGTGCATCTTCTTGACCCGGCGGCGGGCCCGCCGGAACGTGCACCACAGAGGACACGACCCCTGGCACTGGGGGACCGCGTCCTCGGGATGGTCCCGAAGATAGGCTACGTTCTCGAGGATCCGCTCGGTCATCTTGCCGGTGCCAGAGCGGATCGAACCGCGTCGCCCCCTGCGGGCCATGTGGGGGGATTAGCGACGGGGTCAAAAAGGGACGGGTCCAGATCCGGTCAGGACTTGGACTTGTCGCGCTTGACCCAGTTGTAGCTGCGGCGCTTGGCAGACTGGCCGAAACCGCAGGATGCGCAGCGTTTCTTGCGGACGTGGAACGCGTGGTTCCCGCAGCGGCGGCATCGGATGTGGGTCTTCTTCTGCCGCTTCCCGAAGCTGGGTGTGCCTTTGCTCATGGTACCACCTAGGGTGAGACGTACACGATACTGTCGCCGCGGATCACGACGAGGTCCCGTTTGGTCACCGTCTCGTCGTCCAGGCCGGCGTTGACGACCTCCTCTGCGTTCTTCAACGCGATGTTGAGGTGGGGATGGTCGTAGCCGTGCAGCGTGCCCCGGTACTCGCGCCGACCCCGGAGGTGCACGATGACGCGCTCGTCGAGGGCGGCGTGGAGGATGTCTAGGGGACGCTTATCCTGGTCCTCGGACATGGTGACCGTGTTCCGGCAGAAGCAAGGCCTACATAAAACCGTTGCGGCAGGAGGGATGGCGCGAGCCGTCCCGGGACCGGTCTACGCAAGCGGCCGCGGCGACCGGCCGGTGATCAGCGCGGCGCCGGGGGACCTGGCCAGGCGCTTCACCTCGATCTCCTCGAGCCCAGCGTTGGACAGCCAGGCCTCGACCGCTTCGGCCTCGTGGGTCCCCCCGCCCAGAGCGACCAGGTACATCAGGTTCAAGAGCCCAGCCATCCCGCGCGTGGCCGGGCCGATGGTCAGCCCCGGGAACTGATCGGCGATCACCAGGGCACCTCCCGGTGCCAGAGCACGGGCTGCCCGCTCGACAAGGCGCCGAGCTTCCGGTTCCTGGTGGCCGTGAAGCACGTTGAAGAGGAGCACCACATCGTAGCCACCGCCCAGCTCGTCGGTCAGGTAGTCGCCGGCCTGCACGGTCACCCGGTCGGTCAAGCCTTCGGATGCGAGGTTGGCCTGGGCGACCTGGGTGGATCCGTCCAGATCCAGGAGGGTGGCCCTGAGGTCCGCGTGGGCTTGGCACAAGCCGATCGTGTAGAGGCCGTGGCCCCCACCGAGGTCCAACAACCGAGCTTTGCCGTCGGGGACGGGGACCTCCTCGACGACCTGTTCAAGGATGACGTGTGCGAGATCCTCGAAGGTGGCTTGGGCCAGCTCCCAGCGGCCAGGCGACTGCCCCAACCAGTCGTAGAAACCGTCCTCCGGGGGACCCTCCCGGACCGCGCGGGGGAGGGCTTGGCCCAGGTAGGGGAGGACCAACTGATCCCAGAACCGAAGCCAACGGCCCAGGGTGGTCGGCGAGCCCGCCAGGATCCACCGCTCGGTCATGGCGGTGGCCCGGTAGGCACCGTCCTTGGCGGCCACGTACCCGGCGGGCTCCAGCAAGGTCAAGATCGCCGCCGTCACGGCGGGATCCAGGTCCAGGGCCTTGGCCACATCCCTGGCCGGCTTGGGCCCGCTGGCTGAGAGGTGCTCGAGGATCCCGGTCTCGATGGCCACCGAGAGCGCTTGCAGGTTGCCGGCGCCGAGCAGGTCGATCACGGGGCCTGGGCCCTTGTTGGTCGTGACGAGGATGAACCGTTCCAGAAGGTTGGGGATCGCGGGCATGGGTCCTCCAGCCCGGGGTCGGGCTGATCAACGTGGGATCGAGCCTGTAGATAGCCTTATCGACAGCGTCAGTCGGTCTCGACGACCGTGGTCGGCAGGCAACCATCCTCGGTCACGATGACGGTGTGCTCGGCCTGGGCGACCAACCCGTCGCCTTCCTCCTTGAGGACCCCGTAGGACTTGATCGCGCCTTGCCGGGTCAGGGTCTTCATGGCCAGGGAGAGCCGTCGCGGGTTGACCTCCTCGGCCAACCACCGGCTGGCGAAGGGGAGCTTGCTGTACTTGTCGACGATCAGGTCCATGGCCGCCCGGATGTCCTTCTGGCGCTGGCGGCGCTCGGTCTGGAAGTGGTAGATGCCGCCGTCCCGGGACTCGTAGATGTGGCCTGCACCGTCGGTGGCGAAGGGCTCGATGGCGATGACCTGGCCGGCCTCCAGCGTGGCGTCGCCGTGGGGCACGTTGGGGATCGACAGCCCGGCGTGCTGGGTCCAACGCTCGATGGCATGCCCGGTCAGGTTGGAGATGGGCTTGGCGTCGAACGACTGGATGGTGGTCTGGATCGTCTGACCGATCTCCTTGACGTTGACACCGGCCCGGACGATCTTCATGGCCCGGGTCAAGGCCGCGCGGGCGGCCTCAGCCAGATCGTTGCCCTTATCCCCCAGGACGATGGTGGTGGCGGTGTCACCGATGTAGCCGTCGATGTGGGCGCCGATGTCGAGCTTGACGACGTCCTGATCGCCGAAGGTCCGGTCGTCGTCGGGCTGGGCCGTGTCGTGGGCCGCATCCTCGTCGATCGAGATGTTCACCGGGAACGCCGGCTCGGCGCCAAGCTCGCGGACCTTGGCCTCGATGGACTCGGCGACCTCGGTGAAGGTCACGCCGGGCTCGACCAGGGTGCGTCCGTACTCGCGGGCACGGCCGGCGATCCTGCCGGCCTCCAACCACTTCTCTTGGATCTCGTCATCCACGGGGCCAGGCCTCCTGGAGCTTCGACCCCGACAAGGAGCCCTCTCGTATAATCCTAGGCTGGTCGCTGCGCGCGTCCACGACGGTGCTGGCCGGACCGGTCAGGGTGCCTACGTCGACGTAGGCGGCCACCTGGTCCCCGAACACCTCGCGGGCCTCGGCGATCGTGTGGACCGAGGGGTCCCCGTGACGGTTGGCGCTGGTCGACACCACGGGCCCGATCCCGGCAAGGGCCAGGGTCTCGGGCCGATCGACGTGACGGACCCCGAGGGTGCCCTGCTCGGCGAGCAGATGCTCCGGGCAGGCCTCGGCGGCATCCAAGATCAAGGTCACCGGTCCGGGCAGGAACCGATCAGCCAAGGCCTGGGCCACGGGGGTCCACCGGGTCCAGGATCGCGCCTGGTCCAGGTCGTGGAAGCAGCAGGAGACCCCGCGTCCGGCAGGCAGGCCTTTGGCCTCAAGCAGGCCCTCGAAGGCCTTGGGTGAGCTGGCCAGGCAACCAAGCCCGTAGAGCGTGTCGGTCGGGTAGACGACCAACTCGCCCTGCTTGAGCGCCCCGCAGGCCCTGGCCATGGCCCCATCGGCCGGAGGGTCAGCTCTCATCCTCCTTGTCCATGGCGTCCTTGAGGAGGTCCCCGAGCGTGACCTTGCCCGCGCTAGAGGGTTTCGTCTGGCTTTGGGCCAACTCGGTGTGCTGGGGTTTCTCCATGAGGGTGATATCCAGCGCCCGCTCCAGCTTCTTGACGAGATCGTCGCTGGGGTGGTGGTCGTTGCGTTCGGTGTGGCTGATGACCGATTTCTTCTCGTTGATCTGATCGGAGAGCTCCTCCGGGGTGAGGTCCTTCTTCTGGCGGGCCTTGCGGACCCGGTCCCCGTAGTCCTCGACGAGGACCTTGTCCCGGTCTGAGAAGACGTCCCGTCGCTTCTTCTGCTTGCGCTTCTCCAGGCCCGCCTGGATGTTCGGCTTGTTGGTCTCGCTGGCCGAACCGCCGCTGGAGGAGGTGCCTCCTGAGGAGGACGCGGGTTCGACGACCTGGCCGAACTTGGCACAGTCGCCACAGACCCGCATCTTGTTCCCCTCGATCTTGGCCGTCTTCAGGGGCCCCTCCTTGCCGCACATCTCGCAGGGCATCGCCCATGCATCGGATGGCGTGACTTAAGGGTTCTATGCCTGGGGCCTGTCTGCACCTCTCGTAGACGGGGGGGATGTGGCCATCTCCTCTCCTCGATCTCCGTGGGGTGGGGTGTCACGCTCGGTGGGGGATGGGACTATCACACAACAAAGTCTTTAAAGGCGACACGTCCGTAGTTGGACCAAGAGGTCTCATGAGCGGCGAGATGCACCTGGATCCCTCGAAATGGGATGACTATCACGAGTACCTGGCTGAGCGCCTCAAGAACATCGAGGCCAGGAACTCGCAGCTTCGTGAACAGAAGCGGAAGATGGAGGACCAGGTCCGCTCTGAACAGAACGACAAACAACGACTCGAGCGGGAGGTCCGGCACCTCCGGTCCGAGCTCGAGAAGCTCAAAGCGCCGCCGCTCGTGGTGGGGAACGTCAAGGACACCCTCGACGACGGCCGCGTGATCCTCAAATCCACCGCTGGACCCCACTTCGTGGTCCGCGTGGCCGAGTTCGTCGAGGAGGGGGACCTGGTCCCCGGTTCGCGTGTTGGGTTGAACCAGCAGACCATGAGCGTGGTCAGCGTCCTGCCGCCGTCCCGGGACCCATCGGTCTACGGGGCAGAGGTCATCGACGCACCGGAGACCAACTACGAGGACATCGGCGGTCTCTCCGACCAGCTCCGCGATCTCCGCGAGGCTGTCGAGCTCCCGCTGAGCCGACCCGAGGTCTTCGACGACATCGGCATCCAGGCCCCCAACGGGGTCCTCCTCTACGGGCCCCCGGGCACGGGCAAGACGATGATGGCCAAGGCCGTGGCCGCCCAGACCAACGCGGTCTTCATCAAGATCGTCGCCAGCGAGCTCGTGCAGAAGTACATCGGCGAGGGCGCCCGCCTGGTCCGGGAGCTGTTCTCCCTGGCGCGCGACAAGGCCCCCGCGATCGTCTTCATCGACGAGCTGGACGCCGTCGGCGCCAGCCGGTACGAGGCCAGCACGAGCGGCGACCGCGAGGTCCAGCGCACCCTGATGCAGCTCCTCTCCGAGCTCGACGGGTTCGACTCCCGCGGGGACGTCAAGATCATCGGCGCGACCAACCGCGTCGACATGCTCGACACCGCCCTGCTCCGGCCCGGCCGCTTCGACCGGATGATCGAGGTCCCTGCACCCAGCTTCGAGGGTCGCCAGGAGATCTTCAGTATCCACACCCGCGGCATGAAGCTGGCC
>CAZBKU010000180.1:0-6527 GCA_964492585.1 uncultured Thermoplasmatales archaeon
CCCCGCCCGCTGCCGGGGCCGGGCAGGCACGGGGCGCCTCCGTGACCTGCTCGAACCCATCTATTAAGGCGACCACCGCTATCGCGACCCATGGACGACCGCGGGCTCTTCGTCGGCCGGTTCCAGCCGCTCCACACCGGCCACCTGCTAGCCCTGGAGCGCATCATCGACCAGGTCGAACGCTTGGTCATCGTCATCGGTTCCAGCCAGTACTCGCACACGCTCGAGAACCCCTTCACCGCCGGCGAGCGGGTCTGGATGCTGGAGGAGAGCCTGGCCGAGGCCGGCATGCACGCCACCATCGTGCCGATCCCGGACATCCACCGGAACTCGCTGTGGGTGAGCCACGTGGAGACGTTCGTGCCCCCCTTCTCGACGGCGTTCACGAACAACCCGCTGCCAGCCCGGCTGTTCCGGGAGGCCGGCTACGAGGTGCGCGGGTTCGAGCTTGTCGATCGGGAGACCTACGAGGCCACCCGGATCCGCTCCTACCTCCAGGACGGTGGTCCCTGGGAGGAGCTGGTGCCCGACCCGGTCGTGGAGATCATCGAGGCTGTCGACGGGATCGAGCGGATCCAGGACGTCAGCCGGTCAGACGCATCGGGGGACCCGTTGACCGAGAAGCCGCCGTACGACAAGAGCCAGAACTGACGGTGCCTCCTTCAGGGGTCGTTGGCTGGACGTGGGCGAGATCCCGCGGCCAGGTCATCCCCGACGGCCGGATAGGTGTCTTTCTCTGGCGCCCGGGTCCCGGGCCTGGGGCCTCGACCCGCCAAGAGCCAGGGGGTCTCCTCGGCCTCCAGCTGGACACGACGTTCAGGGATCGAGCCGATGTCCCCCTCGACCAGGCGGCGCTGGGTCCTGCCGAGGCGCTCGGACAGGCTGCTTTGAGACATGTCCCTCCCTGGGCCAGGGCCTCGGGCTGGCGCCGGGTCAGCACGCCATCGCGGGCCCCCTCCCCTCCGGTCCCACGCTGGCCAACCGGAGGCCAGGAACCCTGTCCTCGACGAAGGTCGTGAAGGGGTCCCCCTCCTGGAGGTCCGTCCTGATCTGGAACAAAGCCTGCCCGTCGGGCGGGGCTAACCGGTACGTGCTGGCGAGTGTCCACCCTACTTGAGGCCCGGCCCCTCGAAGCTCGCCTGGACGGGACCGCCGGTTGACTGGCTACCATCGGACCGATCGCCATCGCCTTCCAGGACCGCCCCCTCGCCTCATAGCAGGAGGTCTGTTCTCGGCGTTTCCGGGAGGGAGACGCTTGTTGAACGTTCTCGGGCCGACCGGTCCCGCGCTCTCACGTCTGTAGGTCGATCTCGTCTTCCTCGCCCGGCCCGGGCAGGGTGCTGATGTAGGCCTTGACCAGGCGTGACTCGGCCCGACGCAGGAGCTCGGAGAGGCCACCCATGCTCATGTCCATCTCGCTGGCCAGATCCTCAAGGCGGACCCGACGGGGGATATCGTAGTACCCGGCCGCCGCTGCCCGCGAGAGGGCCTCGCTCTGGCGACGGGTCAGGATGCCGGCACCGATGTCCGGGGCGATGGGGGATGGGACCGCGCTGGTGCTGACGGTGTGGCCCTCGCCCTCCCAGTAGCTGACGAAGGGGCCGAGGTCCTTGGCCAGGCCCTCGGCGGAGATGGAGGCCCGGCCGTCGGGGCGCAGGGTCAGGGTGATCGCACCCTTGGGGTTGCGGGCCCACGTCCAGCCCGATGGGAGGTCTGCAGCCTCTAGGACGACCAGGTGCTCGGGCCGCTTGGTGGTCGCGGCTGGCGTCCAGCCATCCATCTCCTTGAGCCAGGCGACAGCACCTTCGATCTCGCCATCCTCGCTCCACGCCATCAACCGCCAACCCTGGCCGGCGTTCATCAGGCGAACGCGGAGGGTGTGCGGCGGCGTGGCCAAGCCTAGGGATCCCACTGGTACCTGGACCTGTGCGACCAGCCGGTCGCCAGGTGCGTGGGGATCCGTGGGCTCGCTCCTCTCGGGCCCCGGACGGTTCGTCATCGACTCGACCGGATGAGCCTCCTCTGCGGATAGGCCTTTCGCTTCCGGAGTCGAAGTGTGAGCCTGTACCCTCGAAGCCCTTCGTGGCTCGTCGCCCCGGGGCATGGGCCGTGTGGGCCGACGCTGGCGGGTCAAACCCCGTCGATGATCGTGCGCCAGGTGGCTCCCCGGGGGACCTCCTTGGTGAGGGCGACGGCCTCCAGGACATCCCCGAGGACGGGTTCGGCGTCGAGGTAGGCGGCCAGCAACCGGGC
Organism: uncultured Thermoplasmatales archaeon; assembly: GCA_964492585.1. Lineage (GTDB taxonomy): Archaea > Thermoplasmatota > SW-10-69-26 > SW-10-69-26 > SW-10-69-26 > CAYXGD01. Next base: position 2,254 of record CAZBKU010000180.1, read on the forward strand.
CTCGGCCCGTCGGAGAAGCGTGGAGAGGGCACCGATGCTTGCGCCCATCTCCTCGGCGAGGTCCTTGAGCCGGATGCCTCGCGGTACCTGGTAGTAGCCGGCGGCCACGGCCCAGCGGACGGCGGCCCGCTGGCGATCGGTCAGCAACCCAGGCCCGATAGGGGGGTCTTCCCACTGGATCGAGGGGTCGGGGTCCTCGGCGCGGGCCCGGTGGGTCAGGTTGGCTCGCAAGCGCTCCAGCCGGTCGCTCGTGCCGGATACCGTGAGCGTGGCAGGCCCTTGGGGGCCTAGCTGGACCGTGATCCATCCAGGACCCCGGACGAGCCAAGCCTGGGCAGGGTGGTCGTCGCCCAGGGCGAGCACGACCGATCGCCCCTGGCCTGGTTCGATGTCGAGGGTCTGCAGGTCAGGCTGGCGGGTTAGCCATCCTCTCAGGAGACCCGGATCCCGGGCTAGGCTCCACGCCACGCCTCGCCAGCCCTCCTCGCGTGCCACCAGGCCAACCTGGAGGTCGGCAGGGGGCCTGGGGAGCCCCAGGGTGGACGGTGGAAGCTCGACCTGACCGTGGGTAAGCTGGGTAGTGGCGTTGGTGTCGCTGGCCGGCGTCGGATCATCGGGTATCAGGACGCCCCCATGCTTCCTCTGGTGTGCGTGGGGGGGCTTAACCCTTCACCCATGGCACCTAGCCCGCTGAGGGCCCAGCCTCCGGTGACGTCGGGTCCTCGCCGGGCCGTCGAACCGACGGGCATCGGTCAGATACCCCAGAGCTTGCCATCCAGGGGGAGAGCTGGGGGCCGGGCGGGTCTCCAGGTGGGCTTCCAGGAGGGTGTCCTGGGCACCGGCAAGCATCTCGGAGAGCCCGCCGACGCTGGTACCCAGGTTCTCGGCCAGATCCTGGAGGCGGTTCCGGCAGGCACCTCGAAGTACCCTTCGCTCAGGGCCGCGGTGGCGGCCTCGTGCTGGCGGTGGGTGATGACCGGCTGGCGGCCCTGGGACCCGGCGGGCCACCGCCGGAACGGCCGGGGGCGTCCCAGGCACCCAGACCCGCGGCAAAGGAGCCCACTTCCCCCTCCTTGCCCTGTAGCTGGAGCGTGGCTTCCCCGGACCGCGTCAGGTGGCACAGGCTCACGTCGAAGGGCACCTCCCAGGGCTCCCAGCCGTCCGGCAGCTTGGGGATCGCGTAGATCGAGAGGCTCTCGCGGACCTGGCGCTGGAAGGTGGCATCGCTGGGCTCGGAGAGCCACGGGGCCAGATCAGCGGTGGGGCCATCTTACCCCACAGGAGGACCCGCCATCCCGCCTGCTTGAGCGGGACGAGCTTGATGTGGACGTCGGCCGGCGGAGCGGTGAAGCCCAGACGATCGCACGGGACGGTCAACCGGAGGTCGGTCGCTTGAGCGCGCTTCTCGTCGTGGCTGTGCGGTGGAGGATCCATCGAACGCTCCGGGGGTACAGAACGGCACGCGGCAGGTCGGTCGGTCCCGTGCCTTGTCGTACCCACGGAGGCCGCCTGAAGGGATACAGTTCGGCATCGAACACGAACATGTTCCCTGACGGGGGCGCTCTGATGGGCGTTGCCCGAGGGTTGGAGGAGCGCTCCGAGGACCCACGTGTGGTCCGGCCGTACACGCTGGACGGCAGCCGCGTCAAGGCAGGATGGTGCTGGACGACACGGTGATGTAGACGTGCAACCGATCCTCCCGTGCCCGGGCCTGGCACCACCGTCCGGTTCACGCTGCCGGCAGCCGGCGAGGACCCCGGCAGCCCGTTCCAGGAAGGCCCGAAGACCTTCGGTGAGGAACGTTAAGATGGCGGTCTTGGCTGCCGCGCCCCCGATATGGAAGGGACCGTGCTGAGCGTTGGACAAGGGAGGTCGTTGCTGTCCCGTGCCCGATGAGGAGCCACTCACCATCGTCGTCGACCTCGCTGGGGAGATCGTCGAGGTGAGCGACGCGGCAGCCAGCAGGTTCCCCCGCCTGGCCGACCAGGGCATGGACCATCCCCTCCTCCGTAAGGCTCCCGAGTGGTTGGGTCGCCTGAGCGACGACGGGGAGATCACCGAGGAGGTCTACGCCGACGGGAAGGCCTACGAGGTCGAGATGACCTACGACGAGGCCGACCGACGCTTCCGGTTCGTCGTCCGCGACGCGTAGGGCGCTTGCAAGCGCTCACGGGGCTCCTACGTGTCGATATCGTCGATCCCGCTCGAGGGCGGTGGGGTCGCTGATCCTCTTCACGCGAGCTGAGCGTCGGCTGGGACGCGCTGGGGTCTCCTGAGGGCCCCACCAAGCCGTATGCGTCTTCCAGGCCCTCGTGGGCCGCCAGGGGCCCGGAGCTCCTAGTGAGAACCCTGTACCAGGATGTCCGACCCCTCTCATACGGGCACCGCGTCTGGCGTCGGCTGATGCGGAGGCCTCCTTGAGGATCGGACCACCATGGCAGATACTCGAGCTGTACAAGGAGCGCGCTGTGACACAGACGATGGACCCCCCATCGAGATGCGCCCCGGGTCGTCGTCGACCCGACCGGGCAGATCGTCGACCTGAACCAGGCTGCCAGAGAGACCTTCCCGGAGCTTCTCGATCAGGGCCTGGCCCATCCCCTCCTGTCCCGCGCCCCGGGCTGTATCGGACGCCTGGACGATCAGGACACGTTCACGGAGCAGGTGTACGTTGGAGGCCAGGCCTACCGGATCCACATGGTCTGGGGCCGTGAGGCTCGACGCTTCATCTTCACGGGCTCCAGCGCGTGATGGCCACCGGGCCAGGGCCCTTACGGCAGGGGGCGTGGGGGCCAGCCGGAGCTTGAACCGGCAACTGAGGATCCCAGCCGCCGGCGGTCAGTGGCCCCGGTCCTGGATCCAACCGAGCACGCCCTCGAGGTCATCGCGGGCCGGGGAGGCCTCTAACGTGTCCAGCGCCTGGTAGGCTTGGTCGAAGAGCTCGAAGGCTCGCTCGGTGCTCTGGGTGATCGCACCGGTCTCCTCGCAGAGATCGACGACCCAGGTCACCTCGTCGGCATCCCGGGCGCCGCGCTGGAGGATCAGCTCCAGGCGTTCGGTCTCCCGAGGGCTGGCGACATCCCGGGCCAGGATCAGGGGGTGGGTCTTCTTGCCGGCCAGGACATCGCTGCCCTGGGGCTTGCCCAGCGTGTCGGTCTCGATGGTCAGGTCCAGGACGTCGTCCTGGATCTGGAAGGCCAGACCCAGGCTCCGGCCGAAGGTCGACAGGGCCTCGATGGTGGCATCGTCGGCCTTGGCCAGGCGGGCCCCGTTGGCCGTGGCGCACGCGAAGAGCGCGGCCGTCTACTTGCCGATCATCGCCTCGTAGGTGGCCAGGTCAGGCCAGCTGGTCTCGAAGGCCATGTCCATGGACTGGCCCTCACACAGGGTCCGGGCCGTGCGGGCCACCGAGGCGACGACCTCGGCGGTGCCTGGCTGGGCGCCAAGCTCGGAGAGCTGCTCGAAGGAGAGGGCGTAGAGGGCATCACCGGCCAGGATGGCCGTGGCCTCGTCGAAGGCCTTGTGGACCGCCGGGACGCCCCGGCGGACCTCGTCGCGATCCATCAGGTCGTCGTGGACCAAGCTGAAGGTGTGAAGCAGCTCCACCGAGACCGCCAGCGGATCGGCGTCCTCGGCCGTGCCCCCGGTGGCCTCGCAGGCGATCACGGCCAGGGCCGGTCGAAGGGCCTTGCCGCCGGCCTGCGGGTAGTGAAGGCAGGCCTCCCGCAGCCGGGCCTCCTCGATGGTGCCCACCACGGCCTCAAGCTTCTTGGACAACCGCTCGGAGGCCTGAAGCACGCGATCGGGCAGCATCGGGCTTAGCTCCTAGTCGCGGATGACGTGGGACTGACCGTTGCGCAGGATGTGGACCTGCTCGTTGAGCGCCCAGCCGTGGAACTCGGCAAGGTCGGCCAGCGAGGACTGGTGGGCGATGTCCCCGTGGGCCGGGTAGATGTGCTCGGGCTCGAGCATGGCGAACAGCTCACGGTGGTCCTCCCGGGCAGCGTGCCCGGAGACGTGGGCTCCCTTGATCAGACGAGCGCCCTTGTCCCGGAGGACGGTCTCCAGCTTGTACCGCTGGGCCTCGTTCATGGGGTTGGGGATGGTCCGGGCTGAGAAGATGACCTGGTCCTTGTCGTCCCACTTCCACGGGGTCTCGTTGCGGGCCATCCGGGAGAGGAGCGCGTTCTCCTCGCCCTGGTGGCCGGTCACACAGAGGAGGTAGTTCTCCTTGCCCTCGTTCATGACGCGCTTGAGCTGCTTGTTGATCTCGC
>CAZBKU010000181.1:0-988 GCA_964492585.1 uncultured Thermoplasmatales archaeon
GGCCCTGGCCGGGCCCAACGGCTCCGGGAAGACCACGCTCTTGCACCTGGCCGCCGGCCTGCTCGACCCCCAAGACGGCCGCGTCACGGTCCAGAACGCCGCCCCGGCCACCCTCAAGGCCCCAGCCTTGGCCAAGCACCTGGGCATCAGCTTCCAACATCCCGCCTGGCACATCACCCAGGACACCGTGCTCGAGGAGACGACCCTGACCAGTCGACAGCTCGGGGCGAAGGTCCACGCTGGCGGCCTGCTCGCCGACCTGCGCCTCGACGGGTTGGAGGACCGGCATCCCTGGGATCTGTCCGGTGGCCAACGCCAGCGGCTGGCCGTGGCCACCGCGGTGGCCCACCAGCCCCCCTTGCTCCTGCTCGACGAGCCGACCCGGGGCCTGGATGCCCGGGGCCTGGTGGCTTTCGCCGACCTGCTCCAGGCCCGGTGCCGGGCCGGCAAGGCCACCGTCGTCGCCACCCACCATGCGTGGCTGTTGGAGCTGGCCCACCGTGTGGTCGCCCTGGAGGGTGGCCATCGGCAGACCGCCCACCGGTCTCGCCGCGAGGTGACGGCCCGGTGACCCACGGTCCCCTGCGTGGCCCCCGGGCGGTGGCCCTGGCCGCCACCTTGGGCACGGTGGCCGCCCTCTCCCGGATCCCGTTCGCTGCGATCCCGAACGTCCAACCGGCCTCGGCCATCATCATCCTGGCCGGCGTGGCCCTGGGCTGGCGGATCGGCGGGATGACCGGCTTGGTGGTCCCGCTGATCTCCAACGCCTTCCTGGGCCACGGCCCCTGGACGCCGTTCCAGATGCTCGGCTGGGGGTTGATGGGTGCCATCGCGGGGCTGATGTCGACCCGGTCGAACAGGGGGACCCTGGCCGTCTACGGTGCGATCGCTGGCCTGGGCTACGGGGTCCTGATGGACGCGTGGGTCTGGCTGGCCTCCATCCGGCCCCTGGCCTGGCACACGCTTGTCCCGGTCCTGGTGCGCGGGG
>CAZBKU010000181.1:998-6496 GCA_964492585.1 uncultured Thermoplasmatales archaeon
TTCAACCTGGCCCACGCTGGCGGGAACGCGGTGATCCTCTGGATCGTCGGGCCACGCCTGCTCCGGTTGCTCGAGCGAGCCGAGGCCAAGCGACGGGTCGAGCCGTTGGAGCCTGCCTCGGAGGAGACAGAGGTCCCAGAACGGACGCCAGCGCCGGCGGTCACCGAAGTTTAGCGATGCCAGGGGACCGGCGCCGAGAAGGAAGAGAAGATCCAGCGGCCGCGCAAGCGGGGGATGTGGGAGGCTGGAGGCGTGCGCGCCTGCCCGGCCGCCGGGGGTTGGGAGCTTAGAAGACCTTGCGGTTCTCGATCTTCACGTGCTTGGGGCGGGTGGCGTTGCCCGGTTCCCATTCCCAGACGCGCAGGACGCCGCTGAGGTTGATCAGGGTATCCTTCAGGCGGATGAGCTGACCGGGCTCGCCCTCGTTGGCGATGATCCCACTCTGGGTCAGACGCTTGCCGACGAACCCGTTCTTGATCGTGACCTCCTCCCAGCCGCGGGCGTTGACCGTGGAGCCCTCGGCCACATCCTCGAGGAAGAGCCACTGGTCGTCGAACTCGCTGACGGTGCCTTTGAAGGCCCGCTCGTCCTGCATCACGATGACCACGCGCTTGCCCTTGAGACGCTCGAGCATCTCCAGGAGCAGGGAGCGGTCCTTGGTGTTCTCGAGCTGCATGGAGCGCGCGACCCAACACCCCGTATATAATCCTGAGGCTGTGCCATGCGACGGACAGGCATGGTCAGTGGTGGCCGATGTACTCCAGGAAGAAGATCGCCTCGCCGCTGAGGATGCTGATCGTCCAGAGCACCACGAAGACACCGGTGAGGCCCACCCGCTCGGCGAAGAGGTTGCGGCCCTCGCGCCGGTGCTTGAGATAATCGACGGCTCCCAGGGCGACCAGGCCCAGGAACATGACCAGGGAGAGGATGCCATGCCCGGCCAACAGCGCGATCATCCAGTCGGCGTGGTGGCCGGTGTCGCTGTGGGTGAACAGGCGAGAGGTCATGTACGAGATGTTGAAGATGACCTCGTAGGCCAGGGCCACGCCGAGGATGCCGGCCTTGAACTCGTCGCGGTAGACCGCCATCCAGAGCACGTAGCAGATCGCCGCCGTCACGAAGAGCTCGGTGATCGCGCTGAAGGCCGAGAACCAGGGGACGGCGTGGGTCACGGCTGGAGGATAAGCGACCATCTAAGGGCCGTTTACCCCGGCCCCCGACATGTCAACGAGCTGCCGGGTCCCTCGATCCGGGTGGCCAACCCGACCCGTCCGTGTTTATGGCAAGCGGTCCCTACGGTACCTAGATGCGCTCGGAGTTCCAGGTCGGCCGGATCTTCGGTATCCCGATCAAGATCCATTGGACGCTGTTGATCTTCATCCCGATCCTGGGTTGGCTGATCGCCAGCAACATCGAGAACATCGCCCAGCTCCCCTTCCTGAACCTGGATGTCACCGCCCTGGAGAGCCGGGAGGGCCGGCTGTTCGCTGGGTTCACCGTGACCGTCGGGCTGTTCATCTCGGTGCTGCTTCACGAGCTGGGCCACGCCTGGGTCGCCTTGCGCAACGACATCGGGGTCCGCAAGATCACGCTCTGGATCTTCGGTGGCCTGGCCCAACTGGAGGGCATCACCCAGGAGCCCAAGGCCGAGGCCAAGATCGCTATCGCTGGCCCGATCGTCTCCCTGGCCTTGGGCGGCATGCCGGCGGCGTTCTTGCTGGTCGATCCGGGCACCTTCGTGAAGTTCCTGGTCGGCTACCTGGCCTACCTGAACGTCGTCTTGGCCGTGTTCAACATGCTGCCGGCCTTCCCCCTGGACGGCGGCCGCCTGCTGCGAGCGTTCCTGGCGATGCGGATGCCGTACGCGAAAGCGACCAACCTGGCCTCGGACATCGGCAAGGGCATGGCCGTCCTCATGGGTCTGGCGGGCCTGTTCGGCTCGGTCTGGCTGATCCTGATCGCCTTCTTCATCTACATGGGCGCCACCCAGGAGGCCCGGGGCGTCGAGATCTTCGACGCGCTCCAGCAAGTGCAGGTCCGAGAGATCATGGATCCCGACGTACCGGTCATCCAGCCCGATGCCTACGTCGACGAGATGGTCCCGCTGATGCTGTCGACCCATCACACGGGTTTCCCGGTCGTCGTCGGTCAGGAGGTCGTGGGCCTGGTCACCCTCGACGACATCCGGGGTGTCCCGGAAGGCCAGCGCAGCCTGGTGCGGGTCCGCGAGGTCATGGACAGGGACATGTCGACGATCGGTCCCGACGAGGCGGCCAGCTCGGCGATGCGGACGATGATGCAGGGCGACGTGGACCGGATGCTGGTCCTGGATGGTGATCGGCTGGTCGGGATGTTGACCCGCCAGGGCCTGATGCAGGCCTTCCAGGTGCTCCAGGTCGTCCCCCGGGTCGAGGTGCATCCGATGTCGCCCGAGGAGCTCGAGCACGTCGATCGAGCAGACGATGAGCAGGACCCGTACCGGTGGTAGCGGGTCGTCCAACCGCTCTTCACGACTTCATGCGGTTGAAGCTCAGGCCTCGCCAGGGGCCTCGCTTGCGTAGCCGCTCGGCCGCTGGCGCAGCGCACACTGGCCGCTTGGCTCTGGGGTCCAAGCGGCCGTAGCGGGTCGTCCAACCGCTCTTCACGACTTCATGCGGTAGAACGACCACCCTCCGAAGGCGACGGCCGCCAGGGTGAACCCGAGCAGCACGAGGAAGTCGGTGAGGAGGGAGAGCTGCAGGCCGCCGACCAGCAAACCCCGGATGGCGTCCACCGAGTAGGTCAGGGGGTTGATCCGGGTGAACCAGGTCAGCCACGTGGGCAGGTCGGTGATCGGGAACAGGGCGCCGGAGAGGAAGAAGACCGGGAAGGCGATGAACGTGCTGGTCACCCGGAAGCCCTCGAAGCTGGTGAAGTAGCTGCCCAAGGCCAGGCCGAAGCTGGTGAAGAGGACCGCGGTGAGGACGACGAACACGAAGACCAGCGGCAGGTTGATCCAGCTGAGCTCGGGGACGAACAGCCAGCCGACCAGGAGCAGCAGGGTGCCCTCGATGACCGCTTGGGTGGCCCCGCCGATGACCTTGCCGAAGAAGATCACGCTTCTCGGTACCGGCGTGACGAGGACCGCCTTGAGGACGTCCATCTTGCGGTCCCAGACGATGTAGACGCCGTAGAAGATGGTCCCGAACATGATGGCTTGGGCCAGGATGCCGGGCACCAGGAACTCCAGGTAGGAGAGCCCGCCGGGCAGGGTACCGGGGTTCAGGCCCCGCTCGATGCCGACGCCGACGATGGCGATCCACATGAAGGGGCTCACGATGCTGGAGACGATCCGGGAGCGCTCGCGCAGGTAGACGGTGGCCTCCCGACGCCACATGCCCATCAGGGGTCGCAGGTGAGGGATCACGTCAGCCACCTCCTGCCCGCTGCATGCGTTGGTAGTCCTCGGCGAACCCGGCGCTGCCCTCGTCGGCATCCCGCATCTCCCGGCCGGTCAGATCCAGGAAGACATCCTGCAGGGTCGGGGTACGCACCTCGATATGCTGGACGCCGTCCATCTCCCGCAGGAACCGGGGCAGGCCCTCGACGCCGGCCTCGAGCTTGACCATGTAGGCCTTGTCCTCCTCGAGGTACTCGGCCTCGGCCACCCCCTGGGCCCCCTGGATGGTGTCCAGGGTCAGCTCGGAGCCCTTCAGGTAGACGATCGTGTCGCCCAGGCCCCCCTTGAGGGCCTTGGGGCTATCCAGGGCTTGGATCTCGCCGCGATCGATGACCGCGATCCGGTCGCACAGGGCGTCGGCCTCGTCCATGTAGTGGGTCGTCATCAGCACCGTGGTGCCCTGCTCGCGCAGGTTCCGGATGTAGGCCCAGAGCCGCTCGCGGGTCTGGGGGTCCAAGCCCAACGTGGGCTCGTCGAGGAAGAGCACGTCGGGATCGTGAAGCAGGCCGCGGGCGATCTCCAGCCGGCGCTTCATGCCGCCGCTGTAGGTCTCGACCCGGTCGTCGCCTCGGCCATCCAGGTCCATGACCTCCAGCAGGTCGTCCATACGCGTCCTGGCGACCTTGCGGGGGAGATCGTACAGAGAGGCCGACAGGTGCAGGTTCTCCCGGCCGGTCAAGAGGTTGTCGAGGCTGGGCTCCTGGAAGACCAGGCCGATGCGCTTGCGTACGCCGGCCGGGTCCCGGGACACGTCGACGCCGGCGACCTCGGCGGTGCCACCGTCGTGATCGATCAGCGTGGCCAGGATCTTGATCAGGGTCGTCTTACCGGCACCGTTGGGACCCAACAGGCCGAAGATCTCGCCCTCCTCGATATCGAAGCTGACCCCCTTGAGCGCCTGGATGCCTTTGGGGGGCTTCCCGTAGGTCTTGGTGACGTCCTCGACGCGGACCGCGGCCACGCGGGGGCCAGGCCAGCCATCCTTGATGAAGGGTGCGGCGGAGCCTGGTGCGCGGGTCGAGGGTCACCCGAGGTGCTCGACCAGGGTGTTGCGTAACAGGACCAGGCCGACCAGGCCCAACCCCTCGACGAAGAGCAGGATCGCCAGGCCACCGGGCCCGGAGAACTGGACCACGACCCCGGTCAACGGGGGCCCGATGATGAAGCCCAGGCCGACGACCAGCGAGTAGAGGGACATGGTGACCCCCGAGGGGCCGTCGGCCGCCTCGTCGGCCAGGGCCGCCAGGGCCGCCGGTGCGAAGGCGAGCATGGCGATGAAGCTGATCGCCATGAACGGACCGAACAGCGGCACGTTCTCGAAGATCGTCTGGGCCAAGGCGGTGTCCTCGGCCTTGCCGGTCTCCAGGACCAGGAAGGCTGTCACCACGGTGAACGCGAAGAAGCCCCAGGCGCCAAGCAGGATCAGCGGACCTCGGCCGTAACGATCGGAAAGCTTGCCGTAGCCGACCTGGCTGGCCAGCAGGACGACACCGAGGACCCCCAGGCTCAGGGCCGATTGGACCCCGGAGAGACCGATCGCGGCGGTGAGACGTTCCAGGAAACCCGAGAAGCTGCCGATGAAGACGAAGATGATCAGCCAGGGCGCCAAGATCAACGCCACGCGCGGGTTGACGGCCACCTCGATCAGGGAACCGAAGCCCACCGCGGTGCCCTCGCCGCGGGGGCCCGGTGGCTCGCGGACGGTCCACCACGCGACCAGGATCCCCAGACCGGCCAGGGTCGCGGCGACCCAGAAACCGGCCTCGGTCCCGAAGAGATCCTTGGCCAGCAGTCCCAGGATGAAGCCGATGGTCCAACCGAAGAGGTTGACGAAGTCGAAGACACCCATCTCCCGACCCCGGGTCTCCGGCGTGGCCCAGTCGGCCAACAGGGACAAGGAGGTGACCAGCACGAGGGCCGCCGAGGCGCCGTGCATGGCGTTGAAGACCAGGTTGGGCACGATGGCCGTCGTGAACGGTCGTCCTACCAGGCTCACCACGGCCAAGCCTAGCCCCCCGACGAGCAGCTCGCGCCTGCCGTAGCGATCGTTGGCCACCCC
>CAZBKU010000182.1:0-6476 GCA_964492585.1 uncultured Thermoplasmatales archaeon
TGGCCAACGGCGCAGCGTTGAGGGCGCTGTCCTGTAGAGGTTCGCAGGTTCAAATCCTGCCCTCCGCATGCTCTTCTTCCACGGCAGCGCCGAGCATGCGGAGGGCAGGCGCGGCCGCAGCCTCGCGGCTTCCCTGCGTCGTCGACGAGCCGCGAGGGTTCGGCCAGATCTGGAGGTCCGACGAGCGACCCCCGAAGGGCGGAGCGAGGAGGGACCTCCACCGCTCAGGACCGCTCCGCACTCCTCTCCACAGACCTCGAGGATAGCTTAGCTGCCGACCGGAGGGTGGTGGGCAGGGGTTGAGCGGCGTTCGATCGGCAGACCACGGGTCGATGGGTCGGTGGTCTGGCGAGAGGAGGGACCGCACCCGTGGTACGATGGTCGTCCGACCTCCGCCCTCAGCCTTCCCTTCCACAGTGGCCTAAGCACAGCGACGTCTCCGACAGGCGTGCGGAGCGCAGGCTCACTCCGGCTCGCACCACCACCTGTCCGCCGGCCGCGCCATCACCCAACCCCGGCCGAACGGAGCCGTCATCTCAGCACGCCCGTGTCCCCATCCACCTCGGGAGGCTGCCCGTGAACCGTCCCATCCCCTGCGCGCTCGTCTAGCCGTCTTGCGCCTGACCACCCCAGCTGGCACCCATCGTGTCGACGACCTGGAGGAGTACCAACTGGCGCCCCACAGCGCCGTGACCCTGACGGCCGAGTGTCCGGACAGCTTCCCGGGGGTCTGCCTGGGTGTCGTGGTCTGGACGGCGGAGATCGAGGCGGTCCACCCCTTCGAGGGAACGTCCCGAACGTCGAGATCCAGGTCAGCATCGTCGACGAGCTCGGCCATGATGTCGAGGGGATGCTCTGCACCGACCAGGGAGCCGACGGCACCTGCGATGTCCATGACGGCTGGGATCTCTTCTACGGGACGAGCCCGTCGACGCCATACGGCGACGGTGGCTCCGACCTCATCGTCTACGTCGGCGGGCCGGTCTACCACACCTGGCGGACGCGCACTCCGATCGGAGGGGACACCTGCGATCCGACGGGGATCGGCGGCACCACCGGCTACGTCCACCTGTCGATCCGCGAGGACGCCTAGGTCCCCGCAGCCCACCGAGCCAAGCCCAAGGCTCAAGCCGCTGAGGCCCCTACCAGCGGATGATGGCCACCGTGGGGATCTGCAGCTACTGCCAGAAGCCTGCGACCAAGACGTGCACCATGTGCGGGAAGGCGATCTGCAAGGAGCACGAGGCACCGGACCAGGTCAGCGTCTGCGCCCAGTGCGCCCGTGGCGGCGTGATGGCCTGATCACCAGATGAGCTCGCTCTTCCTCAACCAGTCGACATCGCTCATGTAGAGGTCCCGGATGTCGGTGAGGCCCAGCATCATCATGGCCAGGCGTTCCAAACCCAAGCCCCAGGCCAGCACCGGATCCTCGACCCCCAAGGGCTCGGTCACCTCGGGCCGGAAGATCCCAGCACCGCCAAGCTCGAGCCACTGGTCGTCGTAGAGGGCCTCGACCTCGACCGAGGGCTCGGTGTAGGGGAAGTAGGCCGGGCGGACGCGGACGTCCTCGAACCCCATCTTCTGGTAGAAGGTCCGCAGCACCCCGACGAGCATGTCCAGGTTGGCATCCGCCTCGACCACGATGCCCTCGACCTGGTGGAACTCGGGCAGGTGGGTGGCGTCGGTCTTCTCGTTGCGGAACACGCGGCCGACCTCGAAGATGCGCTGGGGGGCCTCCGGGTGCTTGGCGAGGTGGCTGATGGTGTCCACGGTCGTGTGTGTCCTCAGCAAGAGCTGGCTGGCGGTCTGTCGGGACCAGGTCCCGCCCCAGCCGGTGGAGTCAAGCTCGCCGCCGTGCTCGTGGACCGCCTTGATCCGGTCCACGACCTCAGGGTCGTCCAGCTCGGCGTGGCTGGGGGCCTCCATGTAGAAGGTATCCTGCATCTCCCGGGCCGGGTGGTCCTGGGGGATGAACAGGGTGTCCATGTTCCAGAACGCGGTCCGGACGTACCGGCCGCCGATCTCGGTGAACCCCATCTCCAGGAAGATCTCGCGGACCTTCTGGATGATGTCCTGCATGGGGTGGCGCTTGCCGGGGTAGGCCGCCGGTGCGAAGGCTTTGACGTCGTAGGGTCTCAGCTCGGCCGCCTTCCACTTCCCGGTGCGCAGGTGCTCGGGGGTGAGCTGGCCGATCTGCTCGGTGATCTCCAAGGGCTGTTGTGCTAGGGCCTGACCCTTGTCTGTCAGCGCGATGCGCCGGACGGGGACGTCACGTTTCTTGAACAGGTGGGGGCGTTGGGTGAACGGTTCCAGGCCCTCGGGGTCCAACTCGCTGGCGAACCGTTCGCCGTCGCCGATGGCTTCGAGGATCGGTTCCTCGGGGAGCTGGCCCTCGGCTGCCTGCTCGCCGGCCTCGGTCAAGCGCACGGTGCCCGCGTCGATCTCGATCATACCCTTGCCTTTGAGCTGTCCGATGGCCACCCCCCGCTCGTGCTCCTCCAGCGTGTCCAGGCTGGTCAGGTCGGCCATGGCCATCTCGCCACCGGCCGCGTGGATCGCGGTCAGGGCCCGGCGTTCGGGTAGCCCGTTCTCCAGACAATGCTGGCCCTCTTCATCCAACCGGTAAGCGTGCCGCATCTCCTCGCTGGTCCGGACCAGGTCCTTGGCCTCCAACCAGGAGGCGGCGTTCATGACCTCGACAAGCTCGTCGAGGTCCACGTGGTCGAGCACGTCCTGGGGCGTGGTCTCACCCAGGTCGGCCAGGGCTTTGAGCACGCGCTTCTCCTGGTTGGTCAGGGTGGCTTCGACGCCCGGTTCGGTGTCGCCCATCTAGTCGTACCTCACGAGTCGCTCGACGTCCTTGTCCATCTCGTCCCGTTCGGCATCGTGCTCCTCGAGCAGGGCCCGGGCGCGTTCCTTGGCGATGCCCTTGCACTGGCCACAGAGGATCTCGCCGCCGGAGCACTGTCGCTCGATGTCCGTGAGATCCTCGTCGTCGGGCATCAGGTGGTAGAGGTAAAGCTCGAAGATCGGGCACTTGTACGGGTTGGCGCCCTTCTCGCGCTGCTCGGCGGCGGTGGGTCGGCCACCGGTGACCGAGCGGCCGATCTTGCCCTCGGCGGTCTCCACGTCGTCGTTGAGGAAGACGGCGCTCTCGGGGACGCTGCTGCTCATCTTGTCGCCGGTCAGCCCGGACATGAACCGGTGGTAGGTGGCTGCCGGCGCCACGAACCCCAGCTCTCCCAGCTCCTGCTCGAGCTTGGCCAGGGGCAGGTCGATGGCCAACCGGTCGCCGGCTGGGGCACCCTTGGCGTAGAGGGCCCGGTAGCCGACGTTCTGCTCGAGATCGCTGTACCCGATCTCCTCGAGGACGCCTTGGGCCCTGTCGAGCAGCTCTGGGACCACGTCGTCCTCGGCGATCTCCAGGCGCCGGGCGACCCGGCGAAGGTTGGTCTCGTCTTCCTCGGCCTTGACGAAGATGCCTAGCCCCTCCTCGGTGGGCTTGATCGAGAACAACCGCGTGGCCTCGGCCAGGTCCCGGGTCAACCGGATGTGGGGGTCCTGGTCCACCCCGACGGGAACGAGGATCGGCCGGGAGCCGCCGAACCCGGGCAGTTGGGGGTGCAGGATGTCGGCAGCTTGGACCAGGGGTGCCTGGGCGTGGCTCATGGTGGTCTCGCCGTCGAACCCGTAGAGGCCCTGGAAGGTCGACCAGTTCACCCGGTTGCCCAGCAGGAAGGCTAGGCGCTGGACCGCGGCCCGGCGCGACTGGAAGTAGACCTGGGCTTGTTCGGGGTCCAGGCCCAGGGCGAGGTAGTTCTTGGCGTACTCCTCGACGGCGATCTCGCGGCCCTCCTCGAGACCGATGCCTCGCGTGGCGTAGGCCTCGAGGTCTGCGACGCCGATGATGATCTGGGCGCCCAGATCCTGGAAGTACTTGACCTGGTCGAGCACCATCTTGTGCCCGAAGTGCATCTGGCCGCTGGGCATCAGGCCGGTGAGCACGGCCCAGGGCTCATCGTATCGGATGGCCCGGACGACGGGTTGGATGCCCCGATGACCGAAGACGATGTTCCGGCGGAAGATCGGGGGCGGGTCGTCAAGCTCCTCCAGCACGGGGTCGATCGGCTCGATGCCGAACTCGTCCCGCAACCGGGCGTAGTCGGTGTACTGCTGCGAGGACCACGGATCGATCTGCACGTCGGCGGCCAAGCGACCCTCACCTTAATGAAGTGTACTACGATAGGCTCAGCAAGATGGACGTCCGTCCCAGAGACACCCACTGGCCTCAAGACCTTCCCCCCGTGACCATCGTCGGCGCTGGCACCATGGGCCGCGATATCGCGGCCACCGCCCGCCTGTTCGGTCACGAGGTCACCCTCGTCGACGTCGACGAGGAGGTCGTCGAGAAGGCCACGCGCCACGTCGAGCGCCGCTTCAAGGCGCTCGATCGTAAGGGTCTGCTGTACAGCGAGGTCGAGGCCTTCATGTCGGGTGTTTCTGGGACCCCTGATCTGGACGAGGGCATCGACGGCGCCGAGATCGTCATCGAGGCCGTGCCCGAGAACCTCCAGCTCAAGAAGGAGACGTTCGACGACCTGGCCGAGACCGACGACGAGACGCTCCTGGCCAGCAACACCTCCAGCTTCCCCATCGGCGACATCGCCGAGGAGAACCCGGCAGCCACGCGGATCGTCGGGACCCACTTCTTCAACCCGGTCCTCACCATGCCCCTGGTCGAGGTCATCCCCGGTCCTGAAGCCGACGAGGCCGCCGTCGACCGGGCCGTCGGGTTCGCCCGGGGCTTGGGCAAGGAGGTCGTACGCTTGGAGAAGGACGGCCCCGGGTTCGTGACGACCCGGGTCCTCAACGCGTGGCTGACGACCGCCGCCAAGGCCGCCGAGGATCAGGACCCCTCCAGCATCGACGCCGGGTTCCGTGAGCTTGGGTTCCCCATGGGACCCTTCGAGGTCATGGACCTATCCGGTCTGGATGTCGTGGCCTCCGTGGCCGAGCACCTGGCCGGCGAGGTCCCGAGCAAGCTCAAGGAGCTGGTGGCCGAAGAGAAGCTCGGCCGCAAGACCGGTCAGGGCTGGTACAGCAGCCAGGGCCCGGATCGGGAGGCCGAGCCCGTGGACCCCTGGCCCGTGCTCGCACCGGCCTTGGCCACGGCCGCCCAGATCGTCGATGAGGGCATCGCGTCGGCCCCGGACGTCGACCGGGCCCTGCGCCTGGGTGCCAGCTTCCCTGGCGGCCCCTTCGTGCTCGCCCAGGAGAAAGGCATCGACGACGTCCAGAGCCTGATCGAGGACATCGACGTCGATGCCAGCACGATCGGCGAGATCGACCTACCGACGGGGAACCGGGCGATCACCGTGACCTCGTTCGGCGAGATCACCCATGTCCGCTTCACCCAAGGTCACAACGGCAACAAGCTCGACAAGGATCTCCACCAGATCCTGGCCGACGACGTGGCCGCCGCCGAGGGCCCTGTCCTTGTCTCCGGTGAGGGGCGCTACTTCCTGCACCCGAAGGCCCCCCAGGTACCCCACGACAAGCTCGACCCGCTCCGCCAGCACGAATCGCTGGCCTTGGTCCACGGTCCTCTTGGCGACGGGGCGATGAGCGTGGCCCGCGCGTGCCGGCGCCGCGTGGCGAGGGTCGACTCGGCCATCGGGCTGGACCGGCCCGTGCCGGCCGTGCGTGCCGTCGAGCTGGACCTGGTCGACGCCGCGGCCCACCCCACACAGCTCCCGCAGGCCATCACGTCGGTCTTCTCCCAGAAGGTCGCCGGCGTGGTCCAGTCGGAGATCGAGCAGCTCCTCTACGGTAGCTAGGCTCGCGGCGATGCGGGTCTGGCGAGATCAACCCAAGGCGTCCAGGATCTCATCCGTGTGCTCGCCCAGCTCCGGTGCCCCCTCGAGGTCCCGAGGACCGTCGACGCTGGGCGGATCCAGGCTGGTCGTCTCGACGGGATCGGCCATAGCCGCTTGGACCGAGCGGACCGGTGCTGCCGGCACGCCACCTTCCCTGAACCGCTTGACCCACGTGTCCACCGGCTCGGCGGCCAAAAGCTCGGCCAGGCGCTGGTAGGCCTGGTCCTCTGGCCCGGCTGGATGCCCCAACTCGAAGAGGGCCTGGTCACCGACGACCATGCACAAGCTGCGCCAGAAGGGCGGCTCCAGCGCGCCGAGAGCAAGGAGGCCACCGTCGCTGCAGGGGTAGACGTTGTAGCCGGGCAACCCGTCGCGGACAGGGTTGGCCTGGGCCCCGGCCACGCCAAGGGCGTGATCGAGGAACAGGGGGGCCTTGAGCGCCCCGGCCAGCGAGGCCTCCAACCGATGGTTCCTCCCTGCGTCGAGGTGGGCCACGGCCAGGAGAGCGGCCCACAGCGCGCCGGTGAAATCGGCCACCGGCAGCTCGGGCAACCGGGGTGTCTCGGGGTCCAAGGCGCCCATCCAGGCCTGGTAGGTGAC
>CAZBKU010000183.1:0-2159 GCA_964492585.1 uncultured Thermoplasmatales archaeon
CACCGGACCCGATGCTGACGGGTACAGCGGTGATCAGGGCCATCGAGATGGCTAACAGTGTGATGCGTCTCAAGCGGACAGCCTCCGGACGAGGAACCGACCATGGGATGCTTAACCATTATCCTGACAGACCGAGGACAAGCGACGTCCG
The DNA here is from genome assembly GCA_964492585.1 of uncultured Thermoplasmatales archaeon. Lineage (GTDB taxonomy): Archaea > Thermoplasmatota > SW-10-69-26 > SW-10-69-26 > SW-10-69-26 > CAYXGD01. The sequence goes on from CAZBKU010000183.1 coordinate 152, forward strand.
ACCGGTCGTCCGGGCGGGCTCGAGGCAGCGGAGAGCGTACATCCGCACCGGCTCGGCCGCATGCTATATATAGGGAATCCTCTATGGCTGCCCAACCCCCCCGAGGCTCACGGGGGACACGAACCAACTGGAGGAACTTCCATGGCGGACAAGCCCCACCTGAACATCGTCTTCATCGGTCACGTCGACCACGGTAAATCGACCACGGTCGGTCGCCTGATGCTCGAGACGGGCCACATCCCCGAACACCTCGTCGAGAAGCTCCGCACCGAAGCGGAAGAGAAGGGTAAGGCCGGTTTCGAGTTCGCGTACGTGATGGATAACCTGAAGGAGGAGCGCGAGCGCGGTGTGACCATCGATATCGCGCACAAGAAGTTCGACACGGACAAGTACTTCTTCACCATCATCGACGCCCCGGGCCACCGTGACTTCGTCAAGAACATGATCACCGGCACCTCGCAGGCCGACGCGGCGGTCCTGTGCGTGGCCGCCACCGACGGTGTCATGGCCCAGACCAAGGAGCACATGTTCCTTGCTCGGACCCTCGGCGTGCCGCAGCTCATCGTGGCCGTCAACAAGATGGACGCCGTCAACTACGACGAGTCCAAGTTCGAGGAGGTCAAGAAGCAGGTGACCCAGCTGGCCCAGATGGTCGGCTTCAAGCCTGACGAGGTCCCGTTCGTCCCGATCTCGGCCCTCAAGGGCGCCAACATCGCCAAGGGCGACGACACGATGGATTGGGCCGACCAGTCCCTGCTCCAAGCCCTCGACGGTCTCGAGGAGCCGGAGAAGCCGGTCGACAAGCCGCTTCGGATCCCGATCCAGGATGTCTACTCCATCACCGGTATCGGTACGGTCCCGGTCGGGCGTATCGAGACGGGCACCCTGAAGCTCAACGACTCCGTCGTCTTCGAGCCCTCCGGGTCCTCGGGTGAGTGCAAGACCATCGAGATGCACCACGAGGAGTACGAGAAGGCTGAACCCGGCGACAACATCGGCTTCAACGTCCGCGGTGTCGGCAAGAACGACATCCACCGCGGTGACGTGTGCGGGCACCCGGACAACCGGCCCCGCGTGGCCAAGACGTTCAACGCTCAGGTCGCCGTCCTGAACCACCCGAGCGTCATCGCCGCTGGGTACACGCCGGTCTTCCACATCCACACCTCCCAGGTGGCCTGCACCTTCGAGGAGCTCTTGGAGAAGAAGGACCCCAAGACCGGACAGACGAAGGAGGAGAGCCCCGACTACCTGAAGACCGGGGACATCGCCATCGTCAAGATCCGGCCCACCCGGCCGATCTCCATCGAGACGTCCAAGGACAACCCGCACATGGCCCGCTTCGCGATCCGCGACATGGGCCAGACCGTCGCCGCGGGCCTGTGTCTCGACATCGAGGACCGCTGATCCAGCGGTCTTCCGTCCACCCACCACGGTGCTGCCGCCGGCGGCGCCGTCTTCTCCCCCCTTCCTCTCCTTACTGTTCTCGACCCCCTTCGAGAGGTACCGCTTCTTCGCAGGCGACGGCTCGATCCAGCTCCGACCGCCGGGGGGCCCTAGGCCCTGAGCGGGTACCGGTCGTTCCCAAGCAGTCAAATAGGAGGGCATCGTCGCTAACATCATGGTCCAAACCGAGATCGAGTGCGACGAGTGTGGCAAGGAAGCCACGGTACCGTTCAAACCCTCCAAGGATCGCCCCGTCTACTGTAAGGAGTGCTTCCAGAAGAAGAAGAACAGTGGCGGACGCCGCGGCAAAGGCGGCAAGAAGAAGCAGCAGCGATGGCGACGGAGCGACTACGCCGGCTACGACCCGGCCAAGCACGCCCCCGACCAGACATAGCTGGCCTCAGCGCCACACGGTCAGGCCCTTCGAGGGCCATACGAGCCTCTTCTTCGTCGACCGCTGAAGCGGTCCAGTTTTCATCCCCACCAGCCTTGGGGCCGCCATGCACGAGCATCCGGTGACGGTCCGCTTCTCGGACCTCGACGCTCTGGGCCACGTCAACAACGC